>JAKAAL010000900.1 GCA_021802375.1 Bacillota bacterium
GGCGCGATGTGGTCGAATTCATGCTGCTCGGCTCCCAAACGGTTCAGGTCTGTACCGCCGCCATGCATTATGGGTTTCGCATGGTACGCGATCTAACCGATGGCTTGAACGATTATCTCAATCGGCGCGGGATCCAAAAGGTCGACGAAATCGTGGGGCGTGCTGCCCCCCGGGTGGGAGATTGGAACGACCTGCGCCTCAGTTACTCGTTCCAAATGGTCGCCCACATTCACGCGGAACAGTGCATTGGATGCAATCTCTGCTACATTGCCTGCGAAGATGGAGCCCATCAATGCATTGACCGCATTCCGGGTCAAAAAAACCCTGTGGTCCGCGAAGCGGACTGTGTCGGCTGCAATCTCTGCGCATTGGTGTGCCCGGTGCCCGACTGTATTGAAATGGTTCCGATAGACCATGGTCCCAAGGAAACCTGGCGTCAACGCCAAGAAAGATTGTCCAGTTAGTGGGAGGAGGGAGATTATCGATGAAAACCTTGATTAGGAATGGCCATATTGTCACCGCCACCGACGACTATCACGCCGATGTGTTGATTGTGGACGAGGTGATCGAAAAGATTGGCCGCCGTCTCATCGAAACCGCCGATCGGGTGATCGATGCTAAGGGTCTTTTGGTGCTGCCGGGCGGCATTGACGCGCATACCCACTTTGATATGCCGTTTGGGGGGACCATGTCCTCCGACGACTTTCTGACCGGGACGCGCGCCGCCGCATTCGGCGGCACTACCACGATTGTCGATTTCGCGATTCAGCAAAGGGGCCATACCGTGCAAGAGGCTTTTGAGACCTGGCTCGGCAAAGCCGAGGGGAAGGCCACTATCGATTATGGCTTTCACATGATCTTGAGTGAAGCCACTCCGGATACCCTCAAGGATATGCAGGACATGGTGGACCAAGGGGTGACCAGTTTCAAAATGTTTACCGCCTACCCCGGGGTCTTCATGGTGGATGACGGGGGTATCTTTAGGGCCCTCCAACGCGCCGGAGAAATCGGCGGGCTAATTGCGATGCATGCGGAAAATGGCAGCGTCATCGATGTGTTGGTGGAGCAAGCATTGGCCCGCGGGGAAACGGCGCCCAAGTATCATGCGCTCACCCGACCGCCGGAGGCGGAAGCCGAGGCGACCCATCGCGCTATTGTGTTGGCCGGCTTGGCCCAGGCCCCGCTGTATATTGTGCATCTCTCGGCGTATCACGCCTTAAACGAAGTCATCGCGGCCCGGGACCATGGCCAATTGGTGTTTGCCGAGACCTGTCCCCAGTATCTCTTCCTCTCCTACGACAACTATGAAGAGCCCGGTTTTGCCGGTGCCCAGTATGTGATGTCACCCCCGCTTCGACCTCAGGCGCATCAGGAGCGACTATGGCAGGGGCTTTGCACCAATGATCTCCAGGTGGTCTCCACGGACCACTGTCCCTTTTGCATGAAGGACCAAAAAATCCTCGGTCAAAATAATTTTGCCAAGATTCCCAATGGGGCTCCGGGTGTGGAAACGCGTATGAGTCTCATCTACGATGGCGGGATCGCGCAAAAGCGGATGTCCTTAAACCGATTTGTGGAGATTACCGCCACGGCGCCC
Organism: Bacillota bacterium; assembly: GCA_021802375.1. The sequence goes on from JAKAAL010000900.1 coordinate 1,598, forward strand.
GCCAAATTATTTGGGATGTTTCCAAAAAAGGGCACCATCGCCGTGGGATCTGACGCGGACCTGGTGCTCTTTGACCCCGAAGGCACCACAAGCTGGAGCGTCAAGACGGCGCATATGCGGGTCGACTACAATCCCTATGAGGGACGCCAGACGGCTGGCGCCATTCGCATGGTCTTGTCGCGTGGTGAAGTGCTGGTCGACGGCCCCGCGTTTTTGGGTAAGAACGGGCGCGGTCAATTTATTAAGCGGAACACCTTTAAGAATCCTTAAGGAATGGATTCGCCGTGAGCGGCGGCGGACTGCACCAGGTAGTGGCGGGCCGCCAAAGCCGCCTCCAACGCTAGTCGACGGCTCGGCGACAAAAAATCTTCACCGAGAAACTGGGATAAGGTGCGGATCCGGGCATATAGGGTTTGGCGATGGATACCCAGGCGTTGACTGGCAGCTTGTTTGGAATCCAGGTGTGCCAGTAATGCCTCCAGGGTTTCCAACAGACGCGGCGTATCGGCCTGGTCCAACAGCGGGCCTAACTCGGGCGCGATAAGGAGTCGCTCCAGTTGTTGTCGGGGTGTACTCAGGATCCAGCGAAAAATACCCATCTCTTCATAGCTAGCAGGGTTCTGACCCAGGCAGCAAGCAATGGCCGCCGCGTCGTTGGCTTCGGAAAACGCCTGGTGGAGATTCGCGGGATCGTGATGGAGAGCCGAGAGCCCTAATGGGGTCGCACGATGCTGCGACACCCAACCGGTGCCGATGGCATGGGGCAAGGTACCGATGATTTTGGCCGGGCCAACGGCCACTAGAATGGTGCGCTCCTTCTGGTCGAGTTCCACGCAGGTGGCTCCCACCGAGAGCCACCGACGTAAGACACTCGTGGCGGCAGGTGTGGGATGGTCAATTACCAAGACCCGGAACGTGCGGCCAGGATGCACGTGATACTGGGAGCGAAACCGTTGGATTTGGGAGGTGTCAGGAGATTCTTCGAACAAGAGGTGCTCTAATATGGCCGCCTCTTCCCGGCGTCGCACCCGATCCAAGCTTTCGGTGCGAATAAAATCTTGGGCAATAGCAGCGGCGGTCCGATCCAGAGCGAGATAGACGCGCTCGTCAATGGGGGTGCCGGGATGGGTCACTAAGAGGTCGCCCACCGGTTTATCGAACACCAAAATGGTTTGGCGGATGAAGGGATGGGGAGTGGCGGTCAACACGGGATGGAGCGCCACGTCGGAAAAGGGCCCGGGGTTCGGCGGCCAACTCCCCCACTTAAGCGCGAGTTCGCCCGGTACACGGGGCAAAAAAAGCACCGGCTGGCCCA
>JAKAAL010000901.1 GCA_021802375.1 Bacillota bacterium
CCCCGTAACTCATCTCGCCATATAACGTACTATTGCTAGGCTCGATTTTAAAAGTTAGGTTCAAGGCCTTATGCAGTTCTTGAGCGATAGCCTCGCCCATCGCCACCGATTGGGGAGAGCTCGTGGCCGTTTGCGTATACAAATATAGCGTGCCAATCCCCTTGCCGTGCGGATATCCGGCCTTGGCAAGCAGCGCCCGAGCTTTTTGAACATTGTAGCCGTACGGGTTGTGTTCGTACTTAAAGGTCGGAAATCCGGGATAGCCAAACACTGCCGTCGCTCCGACCATGTTGTTCAGCACGGGATTGACTATCGGCCCGCGATTGATGGCCATAGCGATGGCCTCCCGCACGAGTTGATTACGCAAGGGCGAGGGATAGACTGAGTGATCCCAGCCCAGATAGTTCACATCCGCTTCGGCCGCTCGATGGATTTGTGCCGGAAAATGGGTCTCGGCAAACTTATAGTCGGAAGCCGAATAAATGGGGGTGGCCGTAAGCGTGCCGGCTTGGTAGTCTTCCACTGGCACCGAGGGCGAGGGAATCAGGTCGATTTGCTGAACGTTGCCCACATTAAACTGCCCAGGCGCTCCGACGTACTTCGGATTTCTGGTCAACACCAATTTTCCGTTGGGCACGAAGGAATGGACCACATAAGGACCGTCTCCCACGAAGTATTGCGGATAGAACCAGTTGCTGGGGTGCTTCTCCACCGAAGGCGGATACAGCGGCATCGATGCCGACAACGCAAGCCACCCGGTGACATTGGTAGCCCCAGTGAGGGTCAACTTTAGTTCGTACGGATTGATGACTTTGACGCCGACTTGGCTCGCTGGCACGGCGCCAGCATGGTACGCGTAGCCATTCAACAAAATGCCGGCGATGCCAGACCAAATGGCTCCAGCACTATCTTGCGGGGACAACAGCCGCATCCAAGCGTAGTAAAAATCTTCTGCCGTAACCGGTTGCCCATTGGACCACTTGGCATTATGTCGCAAGAAGATGGTCCAGACGCGCCCGCCCGAAGAAGGCACGGCCTTTCGCGCGATTTTAGGGACAATTTGGTTCTTCGGATTGTATCCATACAGCCCTTCCAAGATCGTTCCCTGGTCTACCAAAATCTCGGCATCCCAATTGACCGGATCCAGCGACTGCATATATCCAAAATCATACGGCACCGTCACTACTTTGGACGCCGCAGCTACGTTAGGGATGCCTAAACCGATGGTCGCCATGGATCCAACTAGCAAGGTCAATGGAACCACCACGGCCGTTCTCAATCCCCGCACCGATGACATAAACCAATACCCCCTTAAAATGGATTGCAACTGCCCTTAGGTGATCACCGTCGAGTGCCAGCGTCACCCATGTTAATCCCAGTTTTATGGATAATTTGTCGGAATGCGCTGCCTATCCTGTTATACCAGCAATATTCTGTGTTTTTTCTCTAGAGTCCGCCCAACAATGGCAACGGGAACGCAAAATCCCTGTCTAGGGTATCGCCTTCCTATCCCCCTCGCCACGCTTTTGTTCTGCAATATGATGCTCAGCTTATGCCAAGGTAGTCCCGCTGCTTGAGCCAAAAACCATCCACAGTTTTTCAATCTTTAGGGGCATCGCCCCTTGAACACTCAGCACTGGCGGTTTGAACTCCAAGGAATGGCCTTGCAACTAGCTCACGAAACCGACCCGGAGGACGCGACCGACACCGTACGGCAACGAGGAACCGCGGCGTCATTTTCTCATATAAGGCGGCCAATTCTCTTTGAATGTGGCAACCTCATTAAACAAAAAAAGCGCCACGCGGCGAGGGCCAGGACGTCACCTCGCGACGGGCCTAAGAACTGCTTGGATCCCAACCAGGCCGGCACCGGACAGGGTTACTTCCTCTTCAGAGCCATCGCTACCCCCGATCGCATCTGCCTTCCCTCCCTTATCCGTCGATAGGCTCACGCACCAAAAGCCTCATGACCAGGTCGGTCGGGTAGTTGCCAAAGCCGCTGCCAAAGAGGTTCAATCCGCCCTCGTTGGCAGCATCTGCCTTGACCCCGAGGCGAACGGTGATAAAGGGGGACTTGGTCACGTCGAGCACGTCCAAGCTCACCTCCGACAGTGCCCTCCCGTCGATGAAGGCACCCGTGCGGGTTACCTTCCAGGTCTTTAACAGTCCATATTGGGTCTGATGCGTGCCCCACCAGTCAGGCGTCAAATAGCCCCGTTCTCCTCCGAAATCGCCTGGACTGGTCCATGTGCCTACTTCCACTTGGTTTATCCAGAGCGTGATGTCCGAGGGCCAGTTGGTGTTATATAGGGGCGCTTCGGAGCAAATTTCCATCGAGATTTCGACACTTTCTAGCGCTCTATCGCTTCGAATGCGCCGAGGAAAGCGATATTCTACATACCCCGAACGAAACCAGAGCAGCTCGGCCTGCGCTCGCTCGGGCTCATAAAATGCCCCGGGATCGTCTAGTTCCCCAATAATGCCGTGCGATCCCACCAACCCGCACGTCGGCATCACGCTGCAGTCGACAAATTGTCCGATGGGCATCGCAATATCGATGCTGTCAGCATGGGTCTCTGGCAGCACCACCGTGTCAATCACAATCCGGCTGATGACCGTGGCACAAAGTTTCTGGGTTCCCCGGGATCCGGGAACCATCTCGGTCAAGATCAAGCCCGCATCTTCTAGTCGGTTAATGTTCGAGGCCGCGGTCGACACGGGAATGCCAAATTCTTCGGCCACTTCGGCTACATTCATCGGATGCTCGAGTAGTTTCAAAAACATGTTGAGACGCATCTGCGTGGATAGCGCTTTGGCCACCTCTAGGGAATCCGCAATGTTCAGCGTCAACACCCGATTGACGGGGATCTCTTGAGAGGAATCTAATGCCACCCGAATCATCCGTCTTC
>JAKAAL010000902.1 GCA_021802375.1 Bacillota bacterium
CGAACGCGATCACATAGTTCTGTACGATTATGTGCCCAGGCACAAGACTCGGAGGACTAGCATATATGGTTGAAAGATTCTGCAGCGATGCCGATACGATCCAATACAGGGGAAACAATAACGGCACAAAAAAAATAATACCTAAAATCACGGTCATCAAACCATTTAAGGCCTGGTTACCTGACTTCATCGGAGTCCACCTCCTCCGCTGGCATCCCCTCTGCTGACCAGAAGATAAACAATGCCCACGAGAAACGAGAAGATTAGCAAAATATTGCCCACTGCCGTTCCCGTTCCAAACTGAAACAGCGAAAAGGCTTGAGTATACGCCCATGATGACATCAATTGACTTTCATTGGCTGGGCCTCCTCCCGTCAATACAATGACTAGGTCAAAAACTTTGACCGTATACACTACCCCAAGCATTAGCACGATAAGAAGAACAGATCGCATGGAAGGCACGGTGACATGGAGAAACCTCTGCCAAGCGTTGGCCCCATCAATTGAAGCCGCCTCAAGTTGCTCCACAGGCACGTCCTGAAGCCCTGAGTAGATAAGCACCGCATTGAAAGGCACGCCAGCCCATATGTTTGCTATAATGATGGCTACCACAGCTAAGTCGCCCGTCGTTAGCCAACCAACCGGGCTCGAAATTACACCAATCGCCTGCAGCATTTGATTTGCCAAGCCATTTGAAGTCGAAAAAATTAAGGAGAACATCGTTCCTGTTACCACTAGCGGCATAATCCAAGGAATTAGCATCACACGACGAAGCACGCTGGCACCGGCAAAATTTTTATTTAAATACAGTGCCATGCCGAATCCGATCGAAAATTGGAAGACTACAGATGCCACCGTAAAGGCCAAGGTGTTGACCAAGGCCCGCATCGTCACGCTGGACGCCAACATTGCGCGATAGTTGTTCCAACCGACGAAGCTACCGTGACCCGCAGCCACCGCAGTAAACCCATAGTTTTGAAAACTAATCACGATATCCTTGTACACAGGATACCCGAAAAAGAGAGCCACATAGACGAGCGATGGGATCAAGAACCCAACCAGCGCCCAACGTGCAGACACACGACCACCAAACCGCAGACCCGTCTTTTTAGTCAAACTCGCAGCAACCATTCGGGTTCCCCCCCGCTAATATTTCTTCGGGACCAGTCAGCAGCAGCCCTTACACCGACGTCTTGAGTTCCAACCGGAGGACGCTTGGCACCCCCGGTTGGCCCACCACGTCTATCTATTTGAGCAGAGGAGCCACTTGCCTTTGGGCGGCTTTCATCGCTGCCGCGGCACTCACCTTTCCAATCAAGGCCGCCTCAATTTCATTCCCAATATCAAGACTCACGGCGGGTTGGTTAGATGGAATTTTGAACCCGACGGTTCGAGAACGCCCATGTCGTAGTTCGGAAAGAAAAGGCGCATAGAGGCTTCCATTCCACGGTGCCCGCCTCCACATCGAAGTAACCGTTGGCACCGCATCTAACGCCTTGGCAATTCCGTAGACGTTCCCCGACATAGCCTTCAACAATGCGAAAGCCGCCCGTTCCTCTCGGGGATTCGTTTTCGGAATGGTCCATACCTCGCCACCGAAGGGAGCAATCACTGTCTGATGGGGCAGACGCGTGGGAATTTTAAATACTCCCCAGTTTAGTTTACGGTAAACCGACTTTAGCACCGGTATGTTCCACAAGCCATTTTCTGCGAAAGCCGCCTTGCCTGCTTCAAACTCTTGGATGGGCTGGGTCTGACCCCAGTTCACAACTGCCTTCGGTGCAGCTCCTTCCTTTACTAGCCCGCTGAGAAATGCTAGAGCCTGCACCGACGCCCTGCCGTCAGGTCGCAATAGTGATCCTCCATTGGACCACGCCCAAGGGTCAAACTGCCACGTTGCTTGGCCCGGGCCTGCTTGGCCAGCAAAAACAAATCCCAGGTCTTTCCCATGGGCCAACTTCTTCGCGTCCGCTCCGAAAGCCGCCCACGTAGTAGGAAGGGTAGTAATACCAGCCTTTCTCAACAGAGTTTTGTTATAAAAGATAGCGATCGTGTTGGTGTAAAGGGGGAGTGCGTAAAGCTTACCTTTGTACGTTGTCTCAGCTACGTTGGCGCCATTCAGTTTGCTAACAACGGTCCCCAACGAACCCAACGACGGTAGCGGAACCAACAGATTGTCGCTCGCGAATTCAGGAAGCTGGGGGTTGTCCACCATCAACAGGTCCGGTTGTGTTCCGGAACTAAACTGTGACAAAACGTGCGTGAGATATTGAGCGTCCCCCGTAGTCACCGGACGTTGCTGCACGATTTTTACGCAAGGATGGACCTTTTGGTAGTGGTTAAAAAACGCGGCCAAGTGCCCAGCACCGGGATTAGTTTTGGAAGGGACGCCGTAGTAGTTCTCTTCCTTCACGGTCACCACACCGCCTGGGCATTTTCCAGCCACCGCTGCGTAGCGGTGGGCCACGACCGAGAATTCACTTGGCACTCTTGCAAAAACACCCCCCACAGGGGTCAGACCAGTTGCTCCGAAGGTAATTCCAACCGAAACAGCAATCGTTAGCGCAAGACGTAATTGCCTTGCCGCAGTATTGGTTTCCTCGTCACGCATGGATACATCCTCCTCTATGACAACTGGTTGGATAAGGCGGTAGTCCTTGTTGTCTTCTAGAGAGTCCCATTTTTCTGACTGGATCGAACGAAATTTTGCTCCACTGACATGTGTCCTCTTGTACTGAACAGCCTGTTCGATTCTTCTTTAATTCCGCTGAACTCTTGACTAGCGCATTCCGCACCAGTTGGGCACTTTCTAGCATCCGATTATTAAATATTCTGAGTACGGTGCGTCTTTAGTCTACATCATAGTATCATCTATAAAACGCACAATTTGATTCTGTTTTTGTCCG
>JAKAAL010000903.1 GCA_021802375.1 Bacillota bacterium
ATCTGGAGCGTAGCCCCAATCACGTTGGGCATCTAAGTTGCCTAAGCGGAGCTCTCGTTGCAGGCCCGCTTGAATGCGGGCCACGGCCCGGGTTACTTTGCGGGTCACAAATTCGAGTCCCCGGCGTGGAGATTCGTGATTAAAGAGAATGCCCGAGCATGCATAAAGGCCATAGCTTTCCCGGTAGTTGACGGTAATCCAGTGCCCATAGAGCTTGGACACGCCATAGGGACTGCGGGGGTAAAAGGGGGTCGATTCCGACTGGGGCACGGCTTGGACTTTGCCAAACATCTCACTCGTCGAGGCCTGATAGAAACGGATCTTAGGATTGACAGCATGGATGGCGTCGAGCATGCGCGTGACCCCCAAGGCTGTCACCTCACCTGTTAATAACGGCTGGGTCCACGACTCCGGAACAAAGGACTGAGCCGCCAAGTTATACACTTCGTCGGCCTGAGAGACCTCTAAGACATGTTGCAGGCTGCGAGAGTCCAAGAGATCGCCTGAGAGCAGCGTGATGAAATCTTGTATCGAGCCCAGGCGTTCAAGACGGGTGGTGCTCGACCGACGCAAGAGTCCGTAGACATCATAGCCCTTCTCTAGTAACAGCTCGGCGAGATAGGACCCATCTTGTCCGGTGATGCCGGTAATCAATGCGCGTTTTGCCATGGGGTGATTGCCGCTCCTTTAAATGCAAATACGGTTTTAAGAAGACTTCGCTAAGACGTAGTCATATACCTTCCTGGTTTGACGTGCCGTTTCTTTCCATGAAAACTTTTCAACTTGGCGTCTGGCGGCCTTGGTATGGATGCTTCGCGCATCGGGCGTCTCCAGCACTTGAGCCATGGCTTGGGCTATAGCGTGAACATCTGTGGGGTCGACAAGCCAGCCGGCGGTCGCCACCACCTCTGGCAGGGAAGACGTGTTCGAAGTGATAACGGGAGTACCGTGAGCCATGGCTTCCAGCGCAGGTAAGCCAAATCCCTCGTATAGCGAGGGATAGACCACGGCGGCAGCTCCCGCATAAAGGCGATGGAGCCGGTCGTCATCGACGAAGCCCAAGTGCCTGACGTTAGAGATCTCCTCTTTCTTTAGCCACGCCGAGATTTCGGCGTTAGCGGGACCTGCCAGCGCCAAGGCCGTATCGGGATGGGTTTTATGCACGCGGGTGAAAGCCTCAAGGAGGCGTTTTACATTTTTTCGGGGGTTGATGGCACTGACAAATAAGAAGTAGCGGGGAGGAAGCTGGAAGTCGGATCGGGTTTGAACGGCATCCGCCTGCCATTGAAGAAGCTCCGACGGGCTCGGAGCGTGTACGCCGGGATAGGTGACAAAAACCTGGTCCCGGGGATACCCCATGAGCCCGAATAAGTCGTCTCGTGCATTTTGGCTCACGGTGCAGATGGCATCTGCCGTCTTACCCGCCTTAGGCAATGAGGTGCGAAAGACCCATCGGGTTAAACAGGGCTGGTACTCGGGGTGATGAATCGGGATGGCATCGTGAATGGTCACGACTTTTCGCGTGGATGCGGGCCATCTTCCCCCAAAGGGCGCGATTCCACAGGGGTCATGCAGAACGTTGAGCTTGAGCTGGGCTGAGACTACAGATAGGACGGACGCACCCCGTACCATCACCATGGGAAGGCGCTTTAGCTGGGGGACGAAAAACGTCTCGAAGTCGCCATACCATGCCATGGGAGACTCTGGATACGGGGAGACGAGGATGATCTCAAGATCGCCATATTGATCGCGAAGGGCGTAGGTAAGCTCTTTGGCATAACGACCAATACCGGTCAGGGAGTCATTCATGCCGTAAGTGAAAATCCCGACTCGAATCTTTGGGATATTTTGCATTCCTCAAACGCCAACCTCTCGTATGTTGAGTATGGATTGTCAAACCGCTTCGCTGATGAGAGGCAAAATCCCTTCCCCCATATTTTCCCATGTAGGTCGGTTGCTTTAAGGACCAGACTCCTTGTTATCTACAGTCGCAACGCTACATAGATACCATTTGAACGATACGAATTCACAAGGGGTCTTATTTACGTCGAGGTGTGAGGGACTGCCTGCGCCAACCGTTTTTGTCTTCGGCTCTCGCGTATGGGTGGCGTCATGAGGCCGCGCCTCCCCATAACGACGTTGCTGAAAATTGGTTTAGGACTTGATCATGCGGACAAGGAATATGCGGGAGTCTAGGAGGGCTCCGAGTTTCCTTCTTTTGATAGGTCTCAAGATTCCGTCAAGCCTAATAACTCATCCACAGATACCCGCAAGGCTTTAGATAGTTTGACCGAGGTGGCGGCTCCCGGTTCTTTCTTTTTGGCCTCCAGTTCACTGATGAAACTTGACTCAGTCCTGCCATGCGGGACAGATCCGCTTAGATAGGTGTTAGTTTTGGCGAATGCACCTGAGAATGTATCCAATAAAGACTTTGTCCAATTCCCGGCTCCCCATGGGCAATCGCCATGACGATGCTAAAACGTCGTCCATTTGCTGAGCGGGCCAAGGACGAACGCGAAGGCGTGGCCGATAAAGAGGCTTACACCGTCGGATTCTCACGGATGCATTGGGTTAACATCTACCGACGGTGGTGAAACAATACGCCTTTTCGTTGCACCATGTATCAACGCCGAGCATTGGCGTCTTATCACGTCGTTCGGGCATTCGACGCGATTTGAGGCCTTTTTGTTCTCGCACCAAGGACTTAGCTAATAGGAGGTATTCCACGACATCACCCGCCTGGATACGATTGAACGATTTTGTCGAACATTGTTGTAAGAAATGCCAATCAGAATTAATATGTTTGAGAAGAATAATACGTAAAGAAATTATGGTGATCGCATGACCAATGAGAATGGTCCTAAGGCATGGCGATTGGACGTAAAGTGTGTTCAGGTGGATGA
>JAKAAL010000904.1 GCA_021802375.1 Bacillota bacterium
TCCTTAAAGGTACTCTACAAACCATTTTTTATCCGAACAAGGGGAACATGCTATCGATGGTTTCAATTCCTTAAAGGTACTCTACAAACAAGTGATTGGCCGCAAAGGAATAAAAACTAGCATAGCCGTTTCAATTCCTTAAAGGTACTCTACAAACAAGCATCGTATCATGAAATTTTATTCCCTCATTGGGAGTTTCAATTCCTTAAAGGTACTCTACAAACATGTAGTGATAGCACATCGTTTACCAGGTATTGAAGTTTCAATTCCTTAAAGGTACTCTACAAACAGATCGCGGACGGTGTCGTTTCTCTCCGGAAAGTCGTTTCAATTCCTTAAAGGTACTCTACAAACCCATTTTCTTCGCTTATTATAAGACTTTTTTTAATAAGTCACCATAGGCGTTTCGTCTCCTAATAACCGGAAATCCTTGCGCACTCCCAAATGCGGTGTCGTCGATCTCCGGGCATTTTAACCTTATCAGAGATCGACGACAGAACTCATAAAATGCAATATTGGCCACAAAGGTACTCTAAAAACTTATCCGCCGCCTGTTGCAGAGCCCGCAAATCGCGGGTAATGTGTGCGCGGATAGCTGTGGTCGTGGATAAAGCGACACTAGACAGTCCTTCTTTCCACCACGAGTGTTCGTTAGAAAATCAACGTGTCTCCCTCAATCAGCAACCCTTGTTTGGGAGAATAATGCCCAGGGTTCAGACGCCACAATTCGTCGGTAATCGGAGTGCCGATGGCCCTGGGCGTAAAATTTTGGGTCGCGGCCACGTGAATGGTCACTTCCGCTAAGGCCGGAGCCAACCGGCGCCAGGCTTCGCGACGTTCCCATCGATCGGAGATCGTGGCAATCGCTTCGATGGCCTGGGGGAGATCCGGATTGTCGTCCAAGACCAGAAAGTCGTACTCCTTGCGGGGTTCCCCCCGCAACAGTTCGCGCACGGAATCGCGTGGTTGAAATTGGAGGTATTGGGCAAAATAGTCCTGACCGGTATCGGCACACGTCGCCATTTGGTCGAAATATCTTTGGGAGTACGTCAAGGTGTCTTCTTCGTTAATCTCTGACTGTCCTGCAAGAATTTGATGGGTAATTTTCAAGCGAATCGGATCGTACACCATATCCGAATACTTGCGATGATTCGTCGGAACCGTGAGGTTCCAAATCTCTACCACTTCCCGGGACCGCGATCCTTCCCGATTGCAGCGCCCAGCGATTTGCACCAAGGAATCCCAGGGCGCAAAATCCCGGATGACATGCGTCATGTCGAGATCCACACCTGCTTCCACGGTCTGCGTGGAGACCACAATACACGGCCGATGTTCTTTGACGGCGTGCTTAATGGCGTCGACATGCGCTCGTCGGTCCCGGGGGGTAACATCCGCCGTAATGAAGAACAGATCGCGTGGCTGCCCCTCGGGCCAGGCGTCTGCAATCGCGTCGCGCACTGCCCGGGCCGATCCGCGCGTATTTAAGGTGATCAGCACGCGTTGCTGGCGCTGAAGCCAGTCGGGGAGCCGTGTGATGATGGATGCGACAAACTCATCGAGGGGGCATGGATCTAAATGCAATTGCAGGACATAACGGGAAAACCCGTGGAAAACCTCGGGATAATGAGGCAATAGCGGAACCGTATCGGGGAAAATAGCCGGCAATGTGGCGGACATCAGGAGCGCTTGCGTGTGACTGCGCGTTGCGAGTCCTTCGAGAGCCTTGCGCAGAGGCCACCATAAACGCGGCGGCAGGGCCTGCACCTCATCCAGAATGATCAGCGCATCCCAAAGGTGGTGAAAGCGCATTTGATGCCGGGCGCGATCATCAAACAAGGCCATGAGAAACTGATCATAGGTCGTCACAATCACATCGCTCCGCCACGTATCGATAAAGAAACTTTCTTCGTGGGATTCGAGTGCCTGATCGTAGTCGCGATCCGCCAAACTGTGGGCTGGCAACAGCCACGACGGATCAGCATTGGAAGCTGCACTCAGAATATCGCGATAATCGGCTGTCGTTTGATCGATAATAGACAGAAATGGTAACACCACAATAATCTGAGGCGTGGGGTCCCCCCACTGCTGGCGGGCAGCCCGAAGCTTCAGAGCCCAGGACGCAGCCAAAAACGTTTTGCCGATGCCTGTGGGGGCTGTGAGGCTGAAGAGTCGTGCTGTGGGATCTCCCTGGTCCAGGGTAGCCATCACCGTATCCCGGACCGCGCGACGGACCGCTTGGGTCGGAAGATGACCCGAAGGCTTTCGGGCGATGGCGTCGTCGACCCACAACGGATTCCAGTCATGCTGAGCCTCGGTCAAATAGCGCGCCGCATCATGGATGGCCAACAGGGCCTTGTCTGCCTCTAACAAAACGGAAAAGAGAAATTGCGTTTGCAGCCGAAACGTGAGGCGATCCTCGAAAGAGAGCGCGTTCCACACGTTAAACACGGCACGAATCCGTTGGTTCGCTCGACGTAGCAGAACCGCCGGCGCGCCCTGCAATGCAGAAGAGACCGGCAGGCCAAAGGTGGCGTCCATCGTGGCGGCATCAAGAGTGGCCAATTGTTCTTTAAGAATGCGACTGAGTTTAGAATTAATAATAATTTGATCCAGTTCGTGCGGATCCGGTTGTCGGAGGCAAGCCGGATCCGGGAGAATGGGAAGTCGCCCATGATGTCCCCGTACCGCTAACGCGACGGCTAACGTTTCCAAAGGATCCCAATCGGCTGCGGCGCTTTGGAGTAACGTCACAAGCAACGACAAGGGCGTGTGACTTTTGAGATCGGGATCTTCGCGATAGCGGGCAGGATCGGTGATATAGGCTTGGAACATCCGAGACGATTTGCCAGCGTCGTGCCACAGCGCGGCCTGGCGCAACCATTGTGGCGACGGATCG
>JAKAAL010000905.1 GCA_021802375.1 Bacillota bacterium
CATAAACCACGATAAGTCATGATACAAGAGGTTATTAAGGAATATCCGATTGGACCATTCTTCCCTTCAGCTAATTCCCGGTGTTTTCTCGAATCATGATGCGGATTGAAAGGAGTGCAGTGCCTGTAATCAATACGGATCGCTATGCCACCAATCGGGAGGAGGTGTGCCATGTCCAATCATCCGTCATCATCAACGGATTCCCAGTTTTGGTGGCGACTGCTGGTGGCGATATTCACGGGATTGGTCTTCGCGGGCGCAGTCGCCTGGGTGACCAATTTTGTGGGCTTTCGTCATGTGCTGGGGGGATGAGCACCGAAGACGGTGCGGGATTTGCATAAGCCATGGGGATTTTGTATAGTGTAAGCAAGAACCGCCCCTGCGTTAACAGGAGCGGCCAAGTGAGGGCCTATCGGTCTTTCGATCGATAGTGACGCCACCAGATGTACAGTGCCGTCGCTGGGAGCGAGAATGACACGGTAATTGTCAGGTGCATTGCCCTTCACCTCCTTTCTTGGAGGTATCCAGAGGGCAAACCCTCATCACCATTATAGCCCGTCTCTGTGGAGGCGGGCTATTGTGCGCCATCATGGACACCTCGCCCACCCCCGGGAACCGCATCATGATTCGAGAAAACACCGGGAATTAGCTGAAGGGAAGAATGGTCCAATCGGATATTCCTTAATAACCTCTTGTATCATGACTTATCGTGGTTTATGTGCTATAATATGACTATAAATCCAGGATGAAGGAGTGGACAGGAGGATGAGTGAGGATCCCAGAACAGAGAAAACCGTGTGGGGGGTGGAGGAGGTGGCAGCCTTTTTGGATGTCACCCCAGATACGGTACGCGACCAAGCGCGCCGCGCTTTGTTGCCCGGCCGCAAGGTCGGCAAGGAATGGCGGTTTTCCCGCCATGCGGTGATCGCGTGGTTGGAGGGAACGGACCGGGACGAGGCCTTATCCCCGGACGATTGGGCGGCCATTCGGAAGGGTCTCGACGATGTGCGTCAGGGGCGTGTCCAAACCTTGACCGACTATGAACAGGAACGCGGCCTGTGAGGTATACGATTCAACTGTCCCGTGAAGCGATTCGGACCTTAGACCGGGTGGATCGCGTGACGGAACAGCGCTTGCGGAATCGCCTGCATCAGCTCACGGATGCACCCGAAGAGGCTCGTGTATCGAAAGCGTTGGTGGGTGCAGGCGGGTTACGATCGACGCGGGTGGGCGATTGGCGGATTCTCTATCTCGTAGACCATGCGCAAGCATCGGTGATCGTGGTGGCCATTCGGCCCCGTGGTTCGGCGTATCGAGGGATTTAAGAAAGCGAGGGACGATCATGGCAGACGACAATTTTGGGGCCATTATGGTGCCGGGCCCGCGCCCCTGGTGGCGGACACCCGCCCTGGTGGTCGGAGGACTGGTCGTTGTAGCAGGCGGTACATATGGGGTTCTCCAGCTCACTCACCAGGATCCCCATCCGGTCGCCGTGACGATAAAGACCCCGGTCAAGAAAAAGGATCCCGCAACGGTGGCGACTGGTCCGGCGACCCCCCCGAACTATGTTCCACAAAGCCAACCCGCTTCGGGAAAGGTGTTTCAATCGATAGCGGCGATTAACAACCGGTACATCGCGTGGTAGGCGGTAATCCGCGTCAACCCGCCCACTTTGAGACAGGCGAGCTCCTCGCGATCAATCAAGTTAAAAATGGTCCGGGTGCTACAACGTAAAAACCCGGCCACCTCCGCCACCGTGTACACGGTGGGTTCATACATCAACACATCAATAGCCATCGCGTCTGGTCCTCCTCTCTGTCGTAAAAAAATAGAACCCCGGAGGGTTCGAACCGGAGGATCCTGTCCGCGGACGGGGCTGTCAGTCCCCGTACCAGCCGGCCGACCCCACATATTTTTCCGTCTGAAACGAGCCAATGGGCCCACTCCCCCGGCCCCAGCCATGCGCCACGAGTCGACGGCGACGCGCCGCCGGCAATTGCACCACACAGCCATGCACGCGAATCATTTGGGCCCGCTGGCGATTCAGGCGCCCGTAATAGAGTCGATCCCGCCATTGCGCGGCCCGAGTGGCATCCCGTTGAAGTGCCCAGGCTTCCTCCTGTAATTGCTGGTGAATCTGGTCCGCCCACCGCACACAATCGTCTAGGCTTGTCCCCGCGGGCACGGCCATGGCGATCTGATTAGGCACCACCCATAGAGCTCGGCCCCGAGCAATCGCTCGCTTTGCGTCCGTGGGCCGGACCACCCAACGTTGCCCATAATGCTCGGCCTGTATCATCACAATAGGCATAGGTATCCCCTTCCCGCACCGGCCATCCGGCCAGTACATAATGCGGCCATCTCACCCTCAAAACCGTGTCCCGTTTCGACATCCGTCGCGGAATCTCTGTGCGATAGTAGAGCTTGTCAGACGTTCACGGAATCGAAGCGATTGACAGATGAACGAACAAGAGGTGATTCAGTGATAAACCAAACTATAACAATAGTAAATCACTAGTTCTGTGAAAAGTCAAACGGTTTAATGAAACAAGAACACACCGAGTGTCATAGAGGTGCTAAGTGTTCCTACGCGGGAAAGGAGCGCAATAGGATGGAAAATGAGAAAGGAATGATGGGTACCCTATCATTTGGAGAGTTATTAAAAAGTGCACGTTTAGCACGAGGGCTGACCATGGCGTGGGTGGCCTCACGTTCCGGAAGAAATCAAAGTTATTTATCACACATTGAACGTGGCCAAGCCGTACCAACAGAAGAATTCCTTCGGTCTGTGGCGTCGTACTACGGTTGTCCGTGGTGGGGAGAGCGCCGTAATAAGATATGGTTGCAGAGTGTGGCTCAGATTTACATCACGAGTGGATCGCAAGGTCTGGGGCG
>JAKAAL010000906.1 GCA_021802375.1 Bacillota bacterium
AAGCTAGGATGGAAACTAGAATATTGGTGGTACGTGCCGATCGCAGTGCAATTTATTGCCCTCATAGCGTTCAGTACGTATCAGTATAATCGTTTTGCGCTAACCCACGATTTCTCGCTCTATTGGCAGGCTGTTTGGCTAATAGCACATGGTCATTTGGACCCGTACTCGTCGATGGACCTGTTCCCTTTCTTAGATAACCATTTTGAACTGATTATATGGCCGCTGGGCGCACTTTACTGGATTTGGCCTCACGCGTCGCTATTATTGTACCTCCAGGATATGTGCCTGGTCGGGGCAGAGTACATCGCGTGGCGCTGGTCTTTAGCGCTTCTTAATTCTACTTCTCAAAACCACACTTGGCTCCGCGTCACTATTATTGGTTTGCTAACATTGAACCCTTGGATTCCGTGGACTGCTGCGACAGATTTTCATTCGGAATCAATTGCTGCTTTGACAATAATAGGCGCCGCCTATGCAGTGTACCGACGAAATACATTAGCAATTTTAATATGGAGCTCCTTTTCCTTGGCATGTGGAGACGTAGCGGCTGTGGTATTAGCCGCCGTGGGCATTAGCGCCATGTTAACTAAACGGTTGGCCACAGGAAGCATTTTGACCGCAATTTCTGTAGCGTGGCTTTTGTTGATTTCGGCCCTCGGTGCAAACAAGGGATCCATTCTCATCCTGATTTATGGTTACTTGCTTCCGACACACTACCATGGAGCTCAAATGTCAACCACTTTGTTGGTGCGATCTTTAGTCACAAGGCCTGGTCTCGCGCTTCGAGAGTTGTGGAGACATCGCGTTAATCTATACGCCAACGCCGCACCATCTGGATTAATCGGCGTACTTTCTTATTGGAGTCTCCCCATGTACCTGTCCACTGTTGTAATTGCCAACCTGTCAAACGGATATCTCTTTGGTGTTCCAGGATTCCAAAACGTAACGTATTATGCGTTAGGGGTAGTGGGAACCTCCCATGTTTTATCTTGGATTTGGCCGCGTCTGAGGTGGCCAATCCTTCGTAGAGGGCTCGCAATGTTGCTTCTGGCGAATAGTATTCTATGGGCGGGCATCTGGATGCCGCAGATCCCCAACCATTGGGTGCGCGTGTCACGAAACAGTGCCAACGCATTAAAGCACGCATATACCAGTATCCCAGCTACCGCTGAGGTAATTGCTCCACAAGGACTCATGGGGCGGTTCGCTGGACGCAGGTGGCTCTACAATATGGGCGCCCACAAAGTATTTCGATATCCGGCAAAAACGAACCCCACGTACATTGTTATGTCTCCCTATCAAAGCGTGCACTTTTCTAGTATTCAAACCCAAGCCACGTGGCTTAACGCACTCGCCCAAAATCCCAGGGCCAAACTAATCTATTACCATAACGGTGTATACCTTTGGAAGGTGGCCCCCGCTAAAGGTCTCATTGCACTTCCCACCAAACGCAATATCCTTCCGGCATGGCCGTTCCAACCCACAGGAGGCCTTCAAGTCATAAGCGGCCCACCCGCGAATTGGCATGTCGCCTCAAAAAATGGCGATGTAGGCAACGTTCTTGATCGAGATTATTGGCGGGAGCCAATAGGTCGATTCACTGCAAGTATCACACTTGCGTCGTGGAGTCCTACTATCATCCAGGTATGGGACGTAACGTCTGGTACGCTACTAGCCCAACGGGCAATTCCCGCCACCGACGGGAAACGTTCGACCTACCGGACGCCTGTGGTGTATTCGCATCAAGGACGACCAAACATATTTTCGGGATGGGCAGTGTGGCAAATCCAGCCTGCTCGTTCCTTGCACAACCAACTCGAAATAAGGCTATACTCCGGGCACGGGGGAATAGTCAACGTGTATCGGGTCGGACTACAACCAAGGCGGTAAGATCTCCCTGTCAGCCGCGACTCACGCCTACCTTAAATATCGACGCGGTGTGTTGCGAGATAGACGTGTCCATTGCCACGCTATAACCGGTTCCGGCGACACTTATCCGAACCTGGAGCATTGTCGCCGAGACTGTCGAACTATGAACTGTCACCGTCTCATTCGCCCTCCCCACATACGAAATCTGCGCTCCCACCAAGGGCCGAATCGTGGAAAAGGGAATCTTCGGCGCTAGCTCATGCCACCAGGTGGGATTGTCCGCCTGAGCAATATGCATCATGGCAAAGTAGAGTTCGGTAGTGGCATCCGCCGCGTTAAGGGGCGCATTGCTTTGCCGCCAGGCCTTACTCGCATTCCCTTTGATGGTCAGCGTCCCCATCGGCATGTAATTGGTGGCGAGTGTCAGCCCCTGCGCTTTGACGGCGGCCGGAATCCCCACCGGCGTATATTGCGTATTGGCCGGCATACCTGGTGCCCCTTTCCCGTTGGTCTTGGTCGACACCAGGTTTGCCCACACCAAGTACCGATACGGGGTCAAATAGAGGGCGTTTAAGGGATAGCAGGCTTCCAGGACAATGGTGGACTTGCTGGAGTTGCTGACGGGCGTCCCAGTATGGACCACGGCACTTTTGGTTACGTGATAAATGAGGGTTTGGTGGCGGTCCACCACGTCAATGACCGCCCCCGGCTTCAACCGGTTGATGTGGTGAAACCAGGTGACATCATGGCCCGCCAAAATGCTAGTCCCGTCCTGCCCAGGCAGGACGCTCGAGGGCAGATGCCCCACCGCCACATTCAACTGGGCGTTTTGCGTCCCCTGCATTACCGGCGCCGTCACCCCGAGCGAGGGAATTTTCACCACCGATAGCACATTGGCCGGCCACGGGTGGTTGGCCGCCAAAACTTTCCTCTTTTGGGTGCCCTGAGCCTTTAGCGCCGATACGGCTAACTGATGGCCCACGAACCATGACCGGAGATAGATGGGGATGCCCTTTGCGTGC
>JAKAAL010000907.1 GCA_021802375.1 Bacillota bacterium
ACGGTTTTGCGAGAGAGACGGATGGGAACTCTATAAGCAAACTGACCATGACTTGTATCGGAAGTTTCTTCTCAACGGCGAAATGTTACGCACCAAGGTATCTAGAGGGTCAGGGGAAATTCCGCACGGGCAATGGCAAATGATTTCAAAGAAACAACTTCACGCAACCCAAGAACATTTTAACGATATCATTTAAGATGCGGTGCTCGCCTCGGCCTTGGCCGGATAGTAAGTCATCCGATAATTCCGTCAGTGGAGTTCGGAGTGGTCTGAAAAGACATTGGGAGGCCGATGTCTGCCAAGGACTGCCGGAACGCAGGATACGTGGGAGACGGTCTTTGGTCGAGTAGGGCGACTACCACCGCATCGAAATGATTGGGGGGAAACCTCGCTTTCCCTTTTAATGTGGGTGGGTTTGTTAGCCTTACGGCTTATCAAACACCGCAAGCACGACCGGATCCATAATCCGGATTTCTCCTTCATCCAAAGCGGCATCGCGATCTTCTGTGTATCCAGCAATCACTGCTTGGCGATTCCCCAAATACTTCGCGTTAGCTACAACAGCAGCGTGAATCGTAGCTTCTAGGATGGCGGGGTCTGCCATGCGGTCCCAAGGAATACGGGTAGCGCAGGTGCCCATCGTGCGTTCGCCGGTCGTTTCGTAGGCGGAACAATCGTTCTCTAAATCCCATTCATACGAGGCACGGCAAACATCCCCAACGACATAGCGCTCATCATCACATAGGGATCGAACCCCGACATGGGAATAATCGCTAGCCCAGAGTAACCCAGCCAAGATATGCAGATCGTAGGTCATGGAGGTTTCGTCTCCTCAGGCGTTTTTTGTTTCTGGGGCGTAAACTCGCAATTCGATCAGATTAAGGGCCTGAGCGCAACAGTGCCATGCCACTGAGATTCGGCAAGGGAACTCATTGACGGCTGACCCGTAAGGCTAAGCCGAAGGTAACGGCTCCTATCATCATGAGGAGAGTTTGAGGCCATTGAGCGAGGTACCAGCAATAGCCGATGGCGAAGAGGCTGGTAAGCAGTCCCGTCCCGGCGATGACTCGAACCCATCGCCGAGCGTTCTGGCTAAGGATCATCTTGGTCACCTCTCTCTTCCGCGATTCGATGAAGGCGAACATGGCCGGGGTCGGCGGTTCGCTCGTCCCAACATTTATTTCTCCACAGGCTAATCGGAGGGGTCTTGTTCCTCGCGGGCGCGCTGTACCAACCCCGCCCACTCGGCTTCGCTGGCCCCCCAAATGGCGAGCACGGCCAAGTAAAAATTGCGATCGGCCAACGTGAGCCCCGTCCAACTGCAGACACTGGCCACATAGCGGGCCAAAGCCGGGCGGGGGAGCGTCGGTAGGAGCATCGGCAGCCGCTGTAATAAATCGGGGATGACGACGGGGTCCATCTGCACCAACTGAAAGCCGGCATCACAATCGCGACACCAAGTGCGAGCCGGGTGTTCGGGTTGCGCTTGAGCGGTGAGAATCGTGGCGGCGTCCAACCAGCGGCTGGGAAGCGGTGTGGCCGGCGGGGTCCATGCCGTGCGGTCGACCTGAGGATCATATTGGGCAAAGAGCTGGTCGGGGGTCCACAGGGGATCCAAGATCAGCGACCCGGTGGGGCCCAGGCGGAGCCAAAGGCGGAGCGTGGGCGCATCGTCCTCGACGGGGCGAAACGCCGGCGGGAGCGTAATCGTCCCGCGCTTCTGCAACTGGACCACCGCCGACGGAAAGAGAGCGAATGGTGTTATGGCATCCGTCGAGGCAGCAACGTTGGGGTTGGGCACATGGGAATCCGACTCGGGCAACATGAGGGGTCCCTCCTAGGGGGTATCGTTCCAGATTAAGTTCCACCCTAGCGAAGAACGTAGAGGCTGTCAAGAGGCCGTCTGCATCGCTGGTGGCAGCCATCAATAGCCCGCGAACAACCCCGATGGGCAACCACCAGAGCACCCTGGGGTAAATGCCGTACCCCAGGGAGCGAAACCGTAACAAGGCAACGGGGCAGAACAGCGCATTACGATACCCTGGGTCTTGCTGTAGGCCGCAGGAGTGAAGGTTGCGCCGGATGAGACAGAATACTGCTTGTGTCTCAAAGGAAGCTGGAGAATCCGGAAACGTCCCAGGGCACTAGGGGTTCGGCAAAGATTGGGGAGCCGAGGGAAGAGCTCGAGGGCCCCCAGTGTGAAAACTTGCGCTATAATAGGGTCCAGTCAGTCTACGAAGTGCATACTGGGAGCGAGTGAGGTGAGCGCCCAACGAAGGGGGAATACCGCAATGAATGCCGTCGAGCCGATTCGCGATCCGAAAGCGATTGCCGCCTTAAAGGCGCGGTTGCACCAGCAGAATCTCCGGGATATGGCCTGGTTCACGCTAGGCATCAACACGGGGTTGCGCATTGGTGACCTGCTACGGCTCAAGGTGGGGGATGTGCGGCCGACCCCGAAACAGTGGGTCGATCGGCTGATCGTGATCGAACAGAAAACCGGGAAACGGAAAGACCCGCCGTTGTCGCCACCGATGAAAAAAGCACTGCAAGAATACTTGGCCAGCCGTCCGGAGGCCCAAGCCACGGATCCGTTATTTCCGTCGCAGCGAGGGGGCCGACCGTTGACCCGTCAAGCGGCTTGGCGTATTTTATCCGAGGCTGCCCAGGCAGTCGGGATTACCGAACCGATTGGCACCCATACGATGCGGAAATCGTGGGGGTATCATGCGCGGAAGGCTGGTATTGATCTGACCATTATTCAAGATGTGCTGAATCACTCGGATCCGGCCGTGACCTATCGGTATCTGGGCATTGATCGTGATGATCGCGATCAGGCGTATCAGTCGCTGAATTTTTGACGGCGGTGGGGGAAGCACTCGGTAAGGATAACG
>JAKAAL010000908.1 GCA_021802375.1 Bacillota bacterium
GACATAGCTGATCGACATCATAACGCCGCGTACCTCCAGGGGTTCTTAAAGGAGCCGGGATTTTCCCCTCTTTTTCCCATCTCCGGAGCGTTTCCGGATGGACACCCAGTGCTTTCGCAGCCTCGCCAATATTCACTAGCATACCCATATTATACACCTTATGATGCGATGTACATAGATATCATGTGATTTGTTTTAGCAGTTATTTACCCCAATGGTGCGCGTATGAATAGCTCCGGGCTGGTTGGTCCACCCCGGCCCAAACCCGGTCTCTTTCCTCCATTCGCCCCATAAAATACCAGCGGGGGCCGTGGCCTCGACAATGTGATCGATCACCGCTCGGGCCGCGTTCACATACTCCTTTTTGCCCACCCGATATCCGTGCGCCAAAAGGGCATAGGCGTGTGGCACCCCGCTTACCCAGCCAACGTGCATATGGCGGCGATCCCCATCATACCCTTCCCGATCAAAAGCCATGGTTTCGTAAAGCGCTCGGTCATCAGCATCGTAATGCCAGCGAAACAGTCCGTAGGCACCGAGTTCCGCCGCCTTTTCGACTCCCATCCAAGGATTGAGTGGAGCCTCAGCACGAAAGCGTTGATACAAGAAGCGGATAAACGGGTCGTAACTATGGGGATCCGACTCGCCGATGAAACTCCAAAATTGTACGGTCACGGTCTCTTCTGGCTCCAAATGAAACTGGGAGCGCTCGCGGCAGGGCGCGCGCACGTTGGTGGTATACGCCATCGGCTCTTCGATATAGGGAAAATTGAGACCGATCCAGGCTTGACCCACCTTGCGATCAAACCCAAACCCCACTCCCGACAAGTCCCCTTGGACCGCTGCCCGAGTCGCCAAACCCACCTGGCGGCTAGGGTCGGACGTCCGAGCCATCACGGCCGGAAGGGGCGTCCGGTCACTACGAAAGGCCCAGTAGCTCGAACTCCAATCATCCCGGGCTGCCTCTGGATCCGCAACAAAGCGTGGATATAAACGTGCGCTCTCCTGAGTCCGGTTTTCGCCATAAAACATCCCTGGAATCATCCACTCCGGCGGTCGACGGCAACCCAATTCCCATCGGACCACGATGCCTAGATCCTGGGGATGAGAACCTTCGTGGGTCACCTGCACTTGAAACGCCCGGATTCCGGCCGTCTCATCCTTCGCCGAGATTCGTAGCTGCCAACCCTCGGCCTGGGCCTCCGCGTGGTCCTCGTCGGCTGCAAAGGCCACGGTGAGAACCCTGGCGTCCTCGGCACCAACCTCGAGCGCAATCGAAATTGCCTCCGGCACCGGCATGTCGCTCTCCTCCCTGCCTTCTCTGTTGTTCTCCGTTTTTCTCCGTTTTTCTCAACCTTGCCGGCTATCTGAAGACCATTTAGACCTTTTCACCACAAAGAGAAAAGACGACAGCAAGGGCCCCTTCCTACCAACCAGCTACCGGCAGCGGCGAAACAATCGCAGTCGCGCTCTGCCGTCCCCCCGCCAGCGACCACTCTACGCCTCCGACGCCAACCGCCTGGTGCCATTAGCGCAACACTTTGCCTCCCGCCTCGATCCTTGGGCTAGACACTCCCCAGAGGAAGTGGCCCATGGCCTCTGCGGCTCCGCCTTCATCGACGCTGGCGGTCACAAAGTCCGACACTGCTTTGATGTCATCGTGACTTTGTCCCATCGCTATCCCCAACCCCGCCCACGCCAACATGTCCATGTCATTTTCGTTGTCGCCGATGGCCATGACTTGATTGGCTGAAAGCTGGAGTCGATCTGCCACTTCAGCCAAGGCTCGGCCTTTGCCGACCTGTTCGCCGACCATCTCCAAATAGTCCAACTGCGACTTGAACAATCGCACCGGATGACCAGCCATGTGGCGTTCCGCTACTGGGCGAAACCGATCGACCACCTCGGGTTCCGCTTGCAACAAGATCTTTACGGGAGGTTCGGGCCAGTCTAAAAGCGCCTCTTGATCTCGAACCGACACCGGCACGTGATTATTTTTCACGTAGTCGCGGACGCGTTCCGCATCCCGCGACACCCAGAGTTCGTCAGCGACGTAGACTTGCACCAAAATGTTCTGCGAAAGGGCCAAAGTCACCAACGCCCGCGCCGCCTTTTCGTCCACCGGATGGCGCACCCACACCGCGTTTTCCGGCATCGAGACGACTTCTGCCCCGTTATAGCTAATCATCGGACCCGGTAATATGCCCAAAGCCCGCCTAAAGACGTCAGCGGACTGAGCCATGCGCCCAGTGGCCAAAATCACCCGAATTCCCTCCGATTGCGCCCGCGCCACCGCCTCCTCCAGCCCTGGGCTAATCACCCCCCCGTGACGAAGACTGGTCCCGTCCAAATCGAGGGCAACCAAGCGAATCATCGTCTGACCATCCAATGCATCACCCCCGAAATAATCGCTAAGATCACCGAACCCAGGACGGCCGCCAAAAGCCCCGCCACATGAAACCCAGGAACCAGCCATGACACCAGCCACAGCATGAGCCCATTAATCATCCAACCAAAAAGCCCCAACGTCAAAAAGGTAATCGGAATCGCAATTAAACGCAAGATGGGGCGAATGAACGTATTCAGCAACCCTAACGCCAATGCCGCGATAATCACACTGACCGCCGACGTCGCGTGAATCCCGATGTTAAGATGGGCAATGACGGCGAGTCCCAAGGCAGTAATCGCCCAAACCCAAAGCCCCCGTATCATAGCAAACCCTCCTCCTTGGTCGTGGTCTCAGTGCGGGCAGAGTCTGCCCCACGGGTGGCCTTGAGGTAGTCAAGGACACTTTCGGCCGCTTTCCTGGTCATTCCCGGCAACTGGGCCAACTCCTCCGCCGAGGCCGACGCTAGATCTTCCGTTCGCGCATAGTGGGCCACCAACTAGAT
>JAKAAL010000024.1 GCA_021802375.1 Bacillota bacterium
AAAGCGTCAATACGCCGGTCATTACCGGGTATAATCCGGCCACGATTACGGCCTCCACCTAAGAAAGAAGGATTCACATGACCAAAAAAGCTTCTGCGCTTCCACCACGCGCTGCGATCCTTGGGTCCAGCGCCGCTGGCGGCCTTGCACGTCTTCGGCCACGGTCCGCGGGGGCTGGCCCGGCGAGGCCGACGGGATGGTGATCTTCGCGGCACTCCCCGCAATGCGGTCCATTTGCTGCCGCACCTGCTCCAAGTGCCGTTCCAAATTTTGAATCTCTTGCAGATTCACCGTGGGATGAATCCGAATTTCATGATCGGCCATACCCGTCGCCTCCTCTCTGTGTGATGACGTCCCAATCATCGGCTCCCGGAGTATTCATGGAATGTCTTTGCCGCCATTGGGCGATGAAGCGGGCTTGGCTTTCATCCGATTCATCCGATTCCCCGCGCTGAACCGCGTCCCACCACGCATCCACGGCCCCATCATCTTCGGGGGCTAAGGCAATCTGATGGTAAGCAGCCCACGCTAGGTATTCCACTTCGAGGTCCATTTCGGTGACATTCTCCAAGCGGGGATCCTGCAGCGGGATCTGGTAAGTTTGGCGATACCAAAACCAGAGGCTATTCTGCCGTTCCTGGGCGAGGCGCTCCCGCTGCGCCGGCCATGCCCGCACGAAAGGAGTCATCCCACTCACGGTATTGCGTATACAACGCCGTAATGACTTGATCGTCCTCTTGCGTCTCCCAATCCCACTGAGGCGGGGCTTGTACCGTCGCCAATTCAATCGTGGCCCGAATGAGGGCCGCTGTCTGAAACGCCATGGGCGCATCCTCAAACCGACAATCCAGATAACGCGTGGCGAGGCCCGCCATGCGCAAGGTGTCCCCATAGCGCAAATGCTTCAACACCCACACGCCTTGCGGCAATTGAAAGGTATGCTGCTGTAATGCGGTCACGGCATCATTCATCGGTTAGACTCCATTCTGCATCCCGCCGGTGCCTTGCGCATCGGTACCCATGATGGTGAAGGTTTCGATGTAGGCGCCGTTGGCGGCAGCATTAATCGAGTTGGAGTCAAAGATACAGCCCCAAATCGATTTAATGAGCGTGCCCGCCAGCGAGTCGTAGAGATTGGCGACAAATGGCGGGATTTTGGCAATATTATTGAGGCCGTCTGCGGGTTCAAAGCCGAGCGAACTCAAGGATTGGTCGAACATCATCAACTTGGAAATGGTCAAGGTCACGCTGATTAGGCCGGGTACGTAAATGGGTGTGCCGGTCCCGACTTGCCCTTCCGGCGAGAGGTTGACGGAATAGTTCGCCGTCCAATTTTTGAAGCCGAACATCTTCGTTTGGTTCAAAAATGCTTCGCCATAGTTACCCGAAAAGACCTGCTGATTGCCAATAAGCGGATTCGGCATGGAAGACTCCTTTCTACGCCGCGACCGCGGTGTCTTGGGTCACGGTCAGGAGCGCTAACACAAAGTCCGCCGGGAGGGTTGGGCTGGCCGGGGCGGTCACGGAAATGACGGTGCCGCTAATCGTTACCACCACTTGACTCCGCTTTGGCACTTGGAAGATCAACGCACCCGGATTCTGCCCAACGCTGGCGAGATAATGGAGCACGGCATCTTGCACCCGGGACGCCGTCGTGGAGGTGATAGGCTGCCCGACAAAGGCCGACAGGACCGTATTCATCCCTTTTTCGATGACAAAGCGTTCGTTCACCGCACTCATCTGAATTTGATCACTGGTGGCCGCGGGATCTAAGGCGGCCGTGGTTTGGCCTTTGGTGACGACATAGAGGCCGTCAAAAGGCTTCAAGACGAGACAACCGCCTTGGACCAACTGATCCACCGTGGGCACCGCAAACGTCTGTTCCAAGCCCAACGCATGGAGGGATTTCAGCGTCAAGGATTCATTCAACGGCTGCCCCGCTTCCATGGCCGTTAAAGCCGCCACGGCTACATAGGGCGGGAAGGTTTGGATACTCCCGTCCAAGGCCGGCGCGGTATAGCCGTTGACCAAGTAACTGGTGTACTGGTCGGCAAATAAGGCGGCATTCGTCAGGGCGGTACTGACGGATGTCCCCGCATCCCCGCCGACAATCCCCGAACGGCCATAGCCCAGCGAGTGCATATAACTGCAATGCTGATCGTTCATCATCCAAGTGCTGGATTCCGGCGTAATGGGTGTCACCCAGAGCACATCGGTTTGCGCTTGCAAGGCGGTATACGCGGCTTGCCAGTCGGCTGTGCTGGGCGTGCCCGTGCTGCCGCCGCTGGCATAGGTAAAGGTTCCGGCGGTCGCCAAACTGGTGGCAGACGCATCCCGCACCGCCGTGACCCAGCTTTGTTGCGGCCCGTTTAAGGCGCGCACTACGGCGGTCACATTGGCCGTCAGCGTGGTGGACGTGGTACTGGTGGTGCCCACGGTCACATCGGAGACATTGTCAAACAACGCGTTGACATTATCCAGGGGATTGGGATCGAGGAGTGTCGCATTCCAGCCCGTGAAGGTATTGATCTGATTGACCAATTGTTGGGCTGTCATCCCGCTACTAAACGTAATCGTGCCGCCTACATCGGAGGTGGTCGCGACGAGGGTCAATTGACTGTCGGTGGCACTCACCGTGGGCGACGTGCCCGTGCCGCTGTACCAGATCGACAGCACGTTCAAGACCACATTCGATAACGTCACGGCTTGGCCGGAATAATCATCAGCGACGACGACAGTGTAGCCCGCACTCGATCCCGCACTCACCGCCACTTTAATCAGATTGGCCGCCGCTCCCCAACGCGTGGTCGTCAGCGTGATTTGGGCCACGGCCGAGGCATTGGCGAGACTGAGCGTGCCTTGCGTAGTGGGATTGACATTCCAGAAATACAGCGGGTTGGCCCCATTCGTCTCCCCCGAGGGATTCAAGGCGAGCCAGCAAGCGTTAGCCCCATCCGAATTTTGGCCGAGAATGTTCAGGATGTCCGCCGGACTCTGAATCAGCGACAAGGCGTTCGGGCCTTGGTTGCTGGGGCCGATCAAGACCGTGGCATTCGGCGTCACCGGATTGGGCGGATTCAGTCCCGCATAATTAAACGCCGTGCGGGCTTGCGGCTGAATGAGCACTTGCCCATTAAAATTGACAGGCATATGACACGTCCTTTCCTACCGGCGTGAAGGCCCGGTCCCGTGAAACCACTGATCCCAGCGGATCAGCCAGTGTTCCGCCGTATCCCAGCAGTCGGCGCCGACATGCTGCACAAAGCCTGCCATCGCTTCGATAGGCAGACCGACTTGGCGCCGGAGCCAGGGCACGACATGTTCCATCGGCCCCGCCACGCTATCCGGCGCAGAAGCTTTTTTGGTCATGTGAATCCTTCTTTCTTAGGTGGAGGCCGTAATCGTGGCCGGATTATACCCGGTAATGACCGGCGTATTGACGCTTTGGGCATCGTCGGCGACGGTGATGGTGAACGTGAGGGTTTGCTGATAGGGGAAAATCACGTCGCCTGCGCTGTTGGCCATCGGTCCCCAGCCACTCCAGGATAGGATTTGCTGAATGTAGGCATTCGGCCACGCGCCCAAAGTACGCCGGGCGGCAATCAAGCTCCACTGCACCAAGGCCGTGAGCGTCAGCAAATCATTCACATTGACGGTGCCGATGGTAAAATTCCATGCCTTACGCACCAGAATGCCCTGCGACAGCGTATAGCCCGTCACCGTGCCGCTGCTGTCCGTGATCGGCACTTCGTTCCATTGCTGCCCAATCACGTCGTTCTCGGGCGTCTCGCCACCGGGGATGCCATAACAATAGATAGCGGGCAAACTCGGCGTCTGCGTGGGCAAATAGGCTAACAACACCGGGACGCTTTTCAGGCCGCCCGTCGTCAAGGCCGTAATGATTTGCGCTTGCAGGGCCGAGGAGGCTTGCGGCAGAATCTGGGGGATCAGCGTCGCCGCTGCGCCTTGCACGGTGGTAAGGCCGTTTTGCACAATCGCTTGCAGAGTCCATTCACCGACTTCAATCACTGCACCGTGCCTCCCACCAATCGACATAGACCGATGCCGCTAACGGCACTCCGGCCTGTTCCACCGCCTGCATCAAGGGAATCCCGGCCTTGGCGGGATACCACCACGACGCGGCGGGAGAGCGCTCCGACACCGTACGAAAGGTGACCGGCCCACTCGGATAATCCTTATGCCTCTCCATCCGCATTCCGGTATAGAGCCCCGTGTGCCAGGTGTAATGGCTCACCACCTGAAACGTGCCGCTCCCGGCGTGATAGGCCAGCACGGGCTGTCCGCCGTTGAGGATCTTGGATCGGATTCCCTCCAGCGAGGTCACGGTCCCGCCTTGCACCAATTGGCGGACGACCGAAGACGGCAGACTGGCTGCATCATGGTGCATCGGAATGATGTTGTAGCGACCATGCTGGCCCAGACGGGAATGAGGACCGTGTAACAGGCCGGGTTTCATATCGCGAGGCGCTGTTCCGCCTTCGGGCATCTGTGCCGGATCCGCACTGATCGTCACGCCGTCCCCGGACACCTGCACCTGCACACTGGCCGCGAGTTTCGCATTCGTATAGGGTGCAGCCAGGGGAGGAATCACCGTGCCCGTTGCCGCCGCTTGCCAGACCTCTTGGATGACAGCGCCTGCTGCTTCATGGGCCTCAGCGGAAAAGGGCGCGGCTAACGCCTGCACATAGTGTTGGAGATCGGCTAATCCGGTCACGTCCCATCCGATAAGGCTCATAGCGATCCCTCCTAGCCCGGTAACAAGTCGCCCGGCGCGTTGGGGAGCGCAATTTCCCGCTTCCGTAAGATCGTGCGCGGCCCAAAGTTGGTGCCCCGTTCCATACGGACTAACCCCGGCGCAAACACCACCCATTCATAGGTGGCATTGTAGCGCACGGTATAGGCACTCCCCGCACTGGGCGCATTCGCTAACCAGGTCACGGTTTTCCCGCTCACGGTATAATCACTCGCGGCATACGCGGTCACGGCACCGGTGGCCGGATCGGTCTGAATCACGGCATACACGGTATTTGCGCGGAAGGTTAAGCGATCCGTAGATCCGGTGCCGCGCACCAGGACTTCCCCTGGAAAAGGGACACCATCGGTCCATGTCGTCAACACCAGATCCCACGGCGATAAAGACGTGGCCCCCGGCGGCTGATCGCAGACCAGATCGCCCATTTGGGCCAAGCCCAAGGCGAGCAGATCTTCCGTTTGCTTGACGCTGGTCAGAATGGCCTGAGTATATTGGAGCGGCTGAGGATAAAAATACCCCAAGCCTCCACATACCAAACAGGCCATATTGTTAGGATTGGTGGGGGTGTTACTGCAGCCACACCGGACGGCTTGAACCCATTGCAAGGTTTCGGCATGCCAACGAAAAAATTGGCGAAAGTCGCCAGGAAAGAACCGACTATTCCACGCCATGATTAATTCCTCGCCGATTCCACCAAGATTGTAGCCGATCCGCTCGTATAGGCCGTGCATTGTGCTCGCAATGATCGATAACTGCCTTGATAAACAAATACGCCGGGAGCCGTGATGCTTCCCGTTGTATCGGCCCCGGCTGGCACCGTCGTAGGCGTCAAGGTTTGCCAATTCAGATTATCCCGGCTGCCTTGAATGGCGACCGTGGCATCAAACGTGCCTTGAACCGTGACGGTATGCAAAGTCCGATCCCCTGGATAATACAATCCGCCGGCTAAAGGCATCCCATCATCCTGGGTGGCTGTCAGGATCCCGGTGGCGGCGGCGGTGCCTAAATTCGCCCGTTTTGTGACATAACTTTGCGTCATTCGCGCCTGCATATCCAGAATATTGACGCCGCGTGGCACACTCATGGGCTATTCCTTCTTTCGATGACTCCGTTTGGGAGGCCCAGGCGGGGGCTCTTCCGACGATAACGGCGAATCCAATGACGCTTCGAGGACCACGGTCAACGGAATGCCGCTAACCTGTTGAAGATGCTGCGCTTGTGCGGCCATTAACCGCACTTGCGCCTGATCATCGAAGGCGGCCACAAAAGGGCCGCCTTCCTGTTCACAGGCCGCCAGCGTACGCCCTGCCCAATGGGGCGGGGCTTGTACCGTCACCACCGATGGCGCATTAACTGTTGACATAGGGCAAGAACCGTCCCACATTCAGGAACAACCAGGCACGCTGCCGCGCTTTAATGACAAGCACGTGATACAGCAAGAGCAGCCATTCCACCTTGGTTTCCACAATAGCGAGGGGATATTTGGTCATCGGAGCCAATTGAGCCAGCGCCATGTTGTTCGGAGTACGCTCCAGAATCAAGGCAATGCTCGTGCCATTGCGGGTGCTATTGTTGTCATACCACGACTGGGCCGCGGGGCTATTAGGGTTGACCGCAATATGCCCGATGATTTGAGTGTTCGGGTCATTAATGCTGTTGTACGTGCCCCGATACACCCGAAAGCGCGTCAACACATTGCCGTTCGAAGATCCCGGCGTAATCGTCAACGTCACGACTTGGCCGACATCCACCGCCACCGCGACGCCATCCACATCCGGCGTGGTACTGCTGGCCGCCACGGTTCCCACGGGAGCCGATTCGCCATTGTCATTGGCCGCCGACACCCAGTAGTAATAGGTGGCTGCATCCGATTCCCCTAAGCCGTTGCTGGCGACAAAATAACTGTCCGTGACGCCTGTGGGCAATGTGCTGTGGGCGGTGGCGGTAAAAGTCGGCTGGGCGGGCGCTAAGGCATCGCTGTTGCCATTTTGAATCGGCTGACCATTGGGTACTTCTTGCAAAAAGATCGAGGCCGTAAAGGGAATGACGCCGAAGGGAGACGCATAGCTGGGAATCGGTTCACCTGTCACAAAACCCATGCCGCTGCGCCCGGTGGGAATTTCCGGCCCTAACAGACGCCGCTCAGTAAAGGCCCGCAAGTTCGACAAATCTGTCAGGGTATTCGGACTGGCAAACATACGTAAATTGGCGAAAGACCCTAATTTCCCTTGGTTATAGAGACTGGAAGATGAATTGTTAATATCGCCAAATTCCAGGTATTTTCCCTGCAAGTCCGTGACTCCCACGCCAGCTGCTGCGCGCCCAAAATGTTGTTGTCCATTCAGCGCATTCGGCCCAAAGTATTGATAGTTCAATGGGCCCCCATCAATCATTTGCATAATCAAACCCGGATAGTTCACGGTATTGCCGTAGTTGTCCGTCACGGTCGGATCCGCAAAAGAGAAGTTGTTTTCCGCTAGCCCCAACAATTGAAAGGCCCCATCGCGGTCTTCTTCTTGCACAGGATCGACCATCACGCCGCCGAGCAGACCCGACTGGGCCTCAACATCGGTAATGCCTCGTCGCACGCCGAAAAAGCAGACCTGCGCTTGGTTGCGCGTCCACGCGCCAATTCCGGTAGCCGGGACGCCGCCCTGCGCGAAGGCAAACCCTCCCCGAATCGAGCCGTATTGATCCCGTTCAGTCCACTGGTAGAGCGGGTTAATCGAGGGGACGCGGTTGAGCCAGTTCCAGAGTACCAAGTGCTGGTTGTCATACAACACAGACGTCATGGTCGTGTCGAGGTTCAATGTCGCCATGGCGTTGCCATCCGCATACCCGGCGCCCAAATTGGTCGACGCTAAGGCCCGTTCGAAGTCCAAGGCGCGGCCATTGAGAAAGGACTGTCGCATGAGTGAATACGACTTTTGCAATTGGTTCCAAGCCCCGATGTTGGGGTTCTTAAACAAGATATTCATGTACGCCGCTTCATCGCCGCTCATCATCCGATCTTGCGGACGCACCACCTGATTATCTTGATTTTTCCAGGATCGTGCCAACGCCTCATAGGACACGACGTTGCGCTCTTCCATCGGCAGATCCCAAACGCCGGGTTTGAGAGCGCTGGTGCCATTCATCATGGCCGACAAGAGCCGGGTATTGCGTTGCCCGTTGGTGGGCATCTCCGTAATGCGTGCCATAATAGATCCTCCTTACCGCCAGCCCAGTTGCTGTTGCACAGGACCCGGAACGATTTGATAAATCTCTTCAGGGGAATTTACGCGTCCCACCGCTTGCATGAGATCACTGTCCACCAACCCTCGACGCAAGCCTTCTTCCACATCCATCACCAGATCTTGCCGAGACTTTTGGAGTTTGGCCCCCTTCTTGCCCTCTTTGCCTCCAGCAAGCACCCCAAACTGCGGAGGCACCCCCCACATCGGTTGCGTGGCTGCCGGTTGGGCCGCCAGCGTCTGCAGACTTTTCGAGAGTTGACCAATCGCCTGATTTTGTGTCACCATATTGCCAATGACCGCTTTAAGGATCGTGCGGAGCTGGGCATTTTCCCGTCGCATGGCGGGTAAGGATTTGGCCAGCACATCTTGCTGTTCCCCCAAAATATCCAACAGTGCTTCAAAGGCCGGGGCCGCATCGAGCAAGTCTTCACTAATCCGGGGATCTTGCGCCATGCTCTTCACCAAATCTTGCTTGGTGCCGACTTGTGATCGCTTCATCGCCCGTTGGGACCGCACTTTGTGGGCGCCAATGGTATACACATCCGTGTCATTGCCGTCGGCCACATCGGGGCCGTCCGGTGGCACAATTTCGTCCTCTTCATGATTGGCGTCTTCGTTTTCGTAGTACGCATCATTGCCATCCGCATACACATCGTCCCAGTCATTTTTGCGGCGGCGGCTGTCGCCGGCTTCTTCGGCTTCATCCCCCACCCAGGCCGGTTTGGCCCGGCGCAATTTGCCCCGTGCTCGGTTCAGAGCTTTCTCGGCCTCCCGGCGGGATTTCCGCGCTTCGTCGCGTTCCTCTTCGTCTTCGGCCTCTTTTTCGTCGCGTTCCGCTTTGCGCAAGCGCAATTTGGCCCGCACCAATTCATCTTCCGCTTTTTCATCCTCGCGTTTGCGCGATTTGGTGACGCCGCGATGCTTTTTCGGGGAGCCAATCACCCCACGCAGGCCATTGACGCCCGATCCCAGATCCGGATTGTCGGGATCCTGATCTTCATCCTGCTCTTCGTCAAACTCGTCGTGATCGTCCTCTTGCTCGTCATCCCATTCCTCTAAGGCTTCGGCATTGCCTGCCGCCTTCACCAGCGCGGCTTTCGCTAAATACCGCTGAGATTTGACCAATTCTTGCATCGTCGGGTCTTGTCCGAGTTCTGCCGCAATTTGTGCGGCAGCTCGGTCCAGTGCGTTGGCCATTTAGCGGCCTCCTTTCAATGATCGGGCGAACCCTTGCACGACCGCTTTGGCGAGCGGCAAGTCCCACCCCCGGCAGCGTGTCAGGTGCGTGAGCGCCCCTTTCACCCCATCGGTAAATTCATACGTCTGCGGATCATAGCACGGGCGTTGCCCGCGTTGACAGCGCCCCCAAATCCCTCCGTCGCCCCCATCCAAATTCAAGGTCCCCAAGGCACCCGGCGTTTCGAGCGTTTTTTGCAAGGATTTCGCAATCGCCGCAAACGACAAGGGCATAAGCGGTTGATGACTCATCGCCAGATGGCGAATTTTGCTTTTACTGATTTGGTGGCCTTGTTTCTCCAGAATCTCGCCTTGCACACTAAAGCCCACTCGGCGCTTGCTCTGTGGGGTCCGTTCCTGCGCTTGTACCAATGACCACACCGCATCACTGGGCGCATGGCCTTGATAGAGCAAGACGCGCCCGACGGTGGCCGGAATCGATCCATGGGGATCAATCTCCCCGGCCTCATTCAAATGGGCCGGTTCAACACTGAGCGGTTCGCCAATCAGATTTTGCGGACCATCCAAATGGTCCCAATTGGCGTAGCCGTCTTTCAAGAGCGGATCACAATCCATGCCCTCTTGCACGACCACATCTTGGACCCCATCGGGCACTTCGGCCGAAATGGGACCATAAACAATCCGTTGCCGTGCGCCATGATGCACTTCTTCCGCCGATTTCGAGAGGGGAAACCACATGGGGCATCCCTCCTTAGATAAACTGAATTTGATACGTTTGGGAGGCAATCGATGAGGCCACGGTAAATGTCGCGGTGCCCGCACTGTAACTCATGCTCTGAATATTCGGCGGCGTATCGCCCGAAGCATTCACGGCATGCCACCAAATGGGCGCACGCGTCAAACCGCTCACGGCCACTGTTGTCGCGGTCCCCGCCGTCGCATCGGCCGTTTGTTGGGCCGTGGTCGTGGCAATAACCGTAAACAACGCATTCAGCGCCGTGGCGTCAAACCCAAAGGCATAATTCTGCCCGGGCTTTTTGCCCACAATGCCTTCTTGTAACGCCGCAATCGTCGTTCCGACCGGGGTTTGAGCTCCGGTCACGGAATTGTTAATGGCGTGCTGTTGGGCACGAGTGAAAGCCATAGGAGCCATCTCCTTTCTGTTGCGATGGCCCCGGCACTGGCAGCACGAGGCCCGCGAATGGACAGAAAAATACCGCCTTGGAGAACAGGGCGGCGCAACCGAAATGGGGCTTTAACCGGTTAATGGTGATTGTGAGAAATTAATCGTCGAAGGTCTTCTGAGTTCAGCGTGGCCAGTTCAAGAGCCAGCCATAGAGGTCTACGTAAAGGCAATGGGAATCCCGCCATAACGCTGACCAATTTTACGGGTATTCTTCATCAACCATTCCTCGTATTGAGCACGCAGTTCTTGCCCGGCCTGCTTTCCCGCATAGGTCCGATTATCCGAGACGCCATCCCGACTGACCGAACGCGACTGCGCTCCGCCCGACAAGCTAAAGCCTGCAGCGCTGAGAATATTTGCCGCCGCTTGCTTGGCTATTGCTTCACGGATAATCTGATATTCCCCATGCAGTTCGTTGAGGCCCGAGGCTAACCCGAAGTGCCAAAATGACGGAATCGAGTCGTAGTTGATGAAAAACTGCAGGCACCGTTGTTACTCGTAGCCGGATGATCGGCTACGGGGCGCATCATTTCTGTACACCTCTTCGCATTCCTGCGAACGGTCGGACTATCGCTTCATCCTGCCACGATAGGCAGGAGCACGTCGCTTAGTCTCTACACCCCTACTATCCCGCGGAACGGGAGTTGGTTGGCTCGGGGTTGTCCATTACGCCACGCGGCGCATGGGGAGGTTCCCCGAATTCAGACGTGTTTTTGGATCACGGATTACTCCGTGAGGCCACCGAATGTTAATGGCCGCCCCGTAAAACTGCCAACTTATTACGGCCCCATTGTCTGGTACCAGTTCTAACAGTCCGGTAATCGGATCAAAGACAATCCAATCGCGCCCAATCGACACGGCTTGGGATTGGTTGAAGTAGCCGTAGAGGTAATACACGGCTTGGATCTGTTTGCGCGGCAACGTAAAACTCATCCAGTGGGAGAAGTCCCGAGGCCGATGATAGGTCATCGCCACCTCTTGATGTTCCACATGATAAGAGGGGGGCACGGCTCCGCGCTGTTGCAACACGTCATAAGGCAATTGTGAAATAAGCGGATCGGTATCCGTGGTATGCGGTTCCACAAAGAAATACCACGCACTTTCCAAACTGTGCGTGGCATAATCGACGTATTGTTGCAAATTGGCCTCCGTAAATTGGCTGCCGCTAATCAACAGGGTTTCTGTGACACTCGTAGTCGGGAGTTGCCACGGATTGACATCCAAGACGATATATTGGCTCGGATTCGTCCCAGTACACACCACCGTTTGCCGGGCTGCCGTCCCCAAGGGTTGGGGAGGCCCGTTGGCCCATTGCAACGTACTGGGGCTCCCGACCGTCAGGGCCAACGGATACGCCCCGACAGGGGTATCTTGAGCCACATCTCGCACGCGCACCCCCGTTACGATTTGCGGTTGAAACACAGGGGCCACGACATCGAGAGCTTCTAAGGACACGCCCCGTAACCATAGATGCCGCAATTCCTCCGACGGAATCAGCGTCACGCGAAAGGTCGGGGTCGTGGCACTCGGACCATTCGTATTCGCGATGGCCTGCATCTGATAAAGCCCGGCCACTCCGCGATAGAGTTGATTATCCCGGCTCGCAGGAGCAATCAGATTCGATCCCGGTCCTTGCACCGGCGGATCATACGGCTCACTCTCCCGAATCTGCTCCAATACAAAGGTCACGGTGGCATTGGGCTGATTAGCCCCACACGTAAAGGTCTGTGTAGCCAGAATTTGCGATAAGCCATCGGTGTATCCACTGAGACGAATCAAATTCACCACGACCGTATCCGTGGCTAAAGCTCCCTGCAAGGTTAAATAGGCCGTGATGACATTGCGTGTTGCATCATACCGGCAATATTCGTCGGCATCTTGGGCAATCGTCAAGGCATTCGTAAAGCCTCACCGCCTTTCCATGCAGAGGGGATTAACGGCCATCGTCCCGCGCCATCTGAATCCCCCACCGTTTGGCGGCAGTACGAATCCGCTGCCACATCCGGCTTTGTTCCGCACGAGTATAGCGCCCGGCGTTCTTCGGTTTGCTCAAATAACTAATGGCGGCTCGCACGTGTTCCGGGGTGTCAATCGGATACGTATATGTCGCCGGATCAGCATATTGATTCCGATCTGGGGGGTAACCTTTAGGCGGCGTGCGGTGAGCACCCGGTGGTAAGGGCTTATGAGGAGCAGGACGCTTCCCCGACATTTTGGTTTCTCCGCTTTTGGCCACCTGCGCATCCCGCCCATGATAACCGGGACGATGCGGGCGTCCTTCTTCGGCCTCCTGATCGGTATAATCCCACGCATCCGCAATAGCACGCTCTTCTTCGCCGGGGTCATCATGATCGGCAAATCCCCATGTAGTATCATCGTGGGTTTTGCGAGCCGATTTTAGTAACGTGGTCACCGATGCCCGGTCCTGCAACGCTTTGCGCAAGGGCGTGGGCGCCTCTGCGTGAGCGCGTTCTTGGGCAATTTGTTCGCGAATACTCATCGTGTTCATCTCCCTGCCCCGCCACTCCCGGTCTGCGAGGCAATCCCTTGCCCGAGATTGGCAATGTTTTCTTTCCAGAAGATCGCCCGTTTGGGGCGTGGCCCGTTTTCATTATCTGAATCTACTTCCGTGTCGAGCCCTTCAAACGCCCGCGGCATCGCCAGATCTGCCCGGCGCACCGCCGCCCACCAATCACGGCCTCGGGGGGTGTCAAAATCTTGCACCCAAGGGTATTGCTGACTGAGCAAATGGGTTGCCGTGGCAGCACTTTTCCCCGCCTCCAGCAACGCTCGATAGTCATGGAGAGCTCGCTGAATAGCGGGATCGCTCTTGTATAAGAAAATTCCGGGCTTGCCTATCGGCTTGATCTGCCCGGTGTTCCCAGGGGCATTCGCCAGCGGGTCAAAGCCCCAATCCGGCTTGCGCGGTTCACGACGCTTGGAGGCCGTTATCGCGCCCAAGACCTGCATCGAGGACTCTTGCATCGGGGAGCCCAACGGATTCCCCGCTTCTTTGGGCAGCATCCCTGGGCGTGGGCGCTTCTTCCGCATGACCGGCACATTCGGATTCATCCCGCGCGTTTTCGCCTGCCATCGACGCGTCTCCGCTTCTCGATGATCCCGTGATCCGTTCCGAACAAACACGCCCCGGATCCCATGCGCATGATGACGGGATTTCGTCAATGCCTGCGGTTTGACCACAATCTGATGGTCTCGAATAAAATCACTTAAGGCGTCCAGCAGGCGAGGGGACACGCCTGGAATTTCTGCCCGGCGCACAGCCTCCGCCGTTTTCGCCACCGCATCCGTCACCGGAACCGCCATCGTCGTAAACCCCGCGCTGTTCGGCACAGGAAGTTCCACATCAATAGTGCGCGGAGCAAAAGAGGATCCCTTGAAGGCATCCAGATTATAGAGATGTCCGTCTCGCACCGCATTCAGCCATTGCTGCGCCCGACGCCGTCCATTGGGATGCTGAGACAACTCCGTGTCCATCTGCTGTTGCAGGGCGTCTAATTGCGCCAAGGGAGGGACTGCCGACACAAACCGCTTCAGATCGCGCCACCAATACCCGTCGGGTGCCTCGCGATGATCAATCCACCAGCGGGCCGAGGTTTGCCGCTCATGCTGTGCCAACCATTTTTGGGTTAAATGGAGATTCTGTTGCGCTTGCGCTTGTTGTTCCGGGCTCAGCCCGTCTTTCATTTTCCCCTTCAACACCCGGTCGGCGGCTTCCCGGATGTCCGCCATGTGCTGGGATCGTAATTCCTCGGCCCAGGCCACCTGCTTCGGCGTCCCTTGCAGCGCCGGGAGAGTCG
>JAKAAL010000025.1 GCA_021802375.1 Bacillota bacterium
AACGGAGGGAGAACCGATGGGGCACTCCATTCGGACCTGTTGGATTGGCATGACCATCGGGAACCATTTGGATCTTTCGGAATCGCTCCGCGGCGAGCTCTATTACGCCTTATTATTGAAAGATGCTGGCTGTCCGGCCAATTCCCAGCAAGTCAGCTCTTGGTTCGGGACAGATGATCGTACCGCGAAACATGCCTTAAAGGTGGTCAATTGGTCCAACTTATTCATGGCGACGCGTTACGCGATTGGCCAATCGAAACCGGGAGCTCCGTGGTGGCAACGGCTCAGCCAAATCGCGTCGGTAGGCCGACGGGGACCCAAGGCGGCTCGCGAACTGGTGGCGATGCGTTGCACGCGAGGAGCGGACGTGGTGCGCCAATTGGGTTGGGTGGCCGTCGCGCCGGAGGCCGTCTTAAATTTGGACGAGCATTGGGACGGATCCGGTCATCCGCAAGGCCTGCACGGTGAGGAGATTCCGCTTTTGGGGAGGATACTCGGATTCGCTCAAACTGTAGAGATTTATTGGAATCGG
This sequence comes from Bacillota bacterium, assembly GCA_021802375.1. The sequence continues at coordinate 533 of JAKAAL010000025.1, forward strand.
TTCGGCCCGGGGGGAGCTCTAGAAGTGGCGCGAGAGCGGCGCGGCACCTGGTTCGATCCGGCTCTGGTCGACATCTTTTTGGCATTGGCGGACAAGCCCCATTACTGGAAGGATCTATCCCAGGTATCCGGTCCTGTGGCTATCGCAGAGCTAGATCCCACGCCCTCCATAATTTCTCTGACCAGCCTCGATCAGTTGTTGAATATTGCTCGGGTGTTTGGTGAAATCGTGGACGCTAAGTCGTCTTGGACGGCGATGCATTCGGTACGCACCGCGCGGTACGCGCGGAGCCTGGCGGACATTATGGGACTTGACGCACGATCCCAACAAGAGACACTGCTCGCGGGCTTCTTTCACGACTTGGGAAAGTTGGGCGTCAGCAACTTAGTGTTGGATAAACCCGGCCCGCTGGACGGAGAGGAACGACGCCAAATCGAGACGCATCCCGAGCTTACATACCACATTTTGGAACCCATTGCCCCGATTAAGGAGATTGCGCAAACAGCCGCCTCCCACCATGAGCGGCTCGATGGCACCGGTTATTACCGGGCTTTGCGCGAGGCCGAGGTTCCGCTGGGCGCTCAGATTGTGGCGGTGGCCGATGTGTTTGATGCCTTAGCCCATGCCCGGCCGTATCGGCGACAACTTAATATAGAAGAAGTCCTCGATATTATGCGTAAGGACAAAGGCAGCAAACTATCCGCCTCGGCCCTAGAGGCCCTGGAGTGGGGTCTTTCCCACCGCGAGAATCAGTTTGCCATCGCACCCGCCTTGACTTGACCGACAGGCCTTTTTAAAATGAGCCCAGTACTGACACGAGGTGACACTGGGTGGGCCTACGCAGGTTTCAGTTTAACGATAAAGAGATAGCACTCGGTGCCAAGACCTATATCATGGGAATTTTGAATGTGACGCCAGACTCCTTTTCAGATGGAGGACGATATCTCGGAGTCGACGCCGCGACGAGGCAAGCTGCCGTCTTGATCGAGTCCGGTGCCGATTTTATTGACCTTGGCGCGGAATCGACGCGTCCGGGATACCAACCGGTGACGACCGAAGAAGAGTGGCAGCGCCTCGGTCCGGTGCTAAAGGCATTGCGCCAAATCTTCCCCAAAATAGCGCTATCGGTCGATACCCAAAAGGCCGAGACGGCGCATCGTGCCGTGCAATCGGGGGCGGATATCATTAATGACGTGGGGGGAGACCTCGGCGATCCTCGCATGCTGGCCACGCTTAGCTCAACCCGAGCCGGGTACGTCATGATGTATAATCGGGAGCCACGAGCTCCGGCCAATATGGCCGACATGGTGTCCCAATTTCAACGACGACTTAGAGAAGCGCACGAATTCGGGATCGCCGAGTCCCGCATCTTAGTGGATCCAGGTTTAGGGTTTGCGTATGGACTGGAGGACAACTGGCGGGTGTTAGGGCAACTCGAGCAATTAAAAGGCCTCGGTGCAGGCATGCTGGTCGGCCCGAGCCGCAAGCGATTCTTAGGGACCTTAACGGGTGCCGGCCCAGATCAAAGGGACTTTGCTACGGCTAGTCTCGCAAGCCTAGCCGTGGGGAGCGGGATGGATGTGGTGCGCGTCCATGAAGTCGCCGGAGTCCGGCAGGCATTATTAGTGGCGGATCGGTGGTGGCGGCATGGCTGACATGATTCGTCTCCATGATTTGAGGTTCCAAGTATGTCATGGAGTGCTCGAACATGAGCGGACGGTGGCTCAAGAATTTTCGGTAGACGTGACGCTCGATGTGGACTTACGCAGCGCCGGACAATCGGACCGGATTCAAGATACCGTGAATTATGCGGACGTAGCCGATGTGGTGGCCCGGGTGATGCAGGGGCCGAGCAAGAAACTCATTGAAAGTTTAGCAGAGTCCATTTGTGATGAGATTTTGGACCGATGGTGTGGGCTGACCGTTACAGTAAGAATTCGGAAGATGGCCCCTCCCCTAAAGATGGTGTCCGGATGGGTGGAGGTCGAATTGACGCGACATGCCTAGCATCAGGACGTATCTCGGCCTGGGATCTAATCTTGGCGATCGGCGAAGGTTTCTGCGAGACGGCGTGCGCGGGATAAGCCGTCTGGGATTCATCGAAGGCCTTTCACCGATCTACCAAACCGCGCCCATAGGGGGGCCCGCCCAAGGTCATTATCTCAACCAGGTGGTATGCCTCAACACGGATCTGCTACCGAACGACTTGCTGAGTCAGTGCCAACGTATTGAAACCGAGGCCGGGCGCACCCGAGAAGAACGCTTTGGCCCGCGGACCCTCGATGTGGACATTCTTTTGTACGGCGAGCAGATCATCCAAGAAGACGGATTAACGGTCCCACACCCCCGGATTTATGAGCGGCGCTTTGTCCTGGACCCGCTCTATACTTTACAACCAGATTTAGTGCTCCCGGGTGGAGAATTGCTAGAACACCTAAGGCCTCAGGTAATGGACCAAGTGGTTATACCGTTCCAGGAGACTGGGTTTGAGTGGGAATCGGATTTTCTAGCGACTCTGGCTTCCCGGGATCCCGACGTTATCGGGATGAGCGAAGTGGATTCTACGAATCTCGAAATTCGGCGGCGACAATCTCTGGGCCAAGCAGCAAACGGATTGACGGTCGTGGCAGAAGAGCAGACCGAGGGCCGGGGGCGATTAGGTCGTGTCTGGGCTTCCCCACCGGGGACTGGACTTTATCTATCGCGGCTGGTGATACCAAACCGGGGGCTCGATCCCTTGTTAGGTTTTGCAGTGGCGGTGGCGTTGTCGCAAACCGTGGCCAGCCTAACTGGACTGCAACCAGGCCTAAAATGGCCCAACGACGGAATCCTGCAGGGCAAGAAGTACGCGGGAATCCTGGTTGAGGCCGGCGCCTCTCCTTCGCCATTTGCCATTATAGGCATCGGGACCAACATACATGGGGAGGTGGATCCAGAATTTCCGACGGGTATTACCCTTGACAAGGCAGCCAAGCGCGTTGTCGACCGGGTCCTATTCTTTGAACAGCTCATGCACCGCCTCGACTATTGGATTCGGATGTGGGAGGACCAAAACGCTGACCAGGTGCTCGACGCGTGGCGCAGCTACCACCTGTTCCAAGGGGCCTTAGTGCATATCTGGCAAAATAAGCGAGTGGTGCTGGAAGGAACGGTAGAGGATGTGGACGAAACGGGACGGCTCCGAATTCGACGACCGGACGGATCGGTGGAGGCCATCGGGGCCGGTGAGGTCAGCGTGCGCTTACAAACCGGGGCTTATGCGCCATCGGTCCCGAGCCGTTAGGGCTCACCGCCATCCAACTGGCGCTTTTGACACGACAGGAGGAAACAGCCTAGTTGCTCGAGGTCTCTTCTGCGTCTTAAACTTAAAACAGTCTCTGCGCCACTTGGATCGAGTCTCCATCAATTCTTTGCGTGCGAGGGACGGCACCTAGTGTGGACAGGGGCATCCTCGCATATTGGAATCGACTTGCATGGATGGCACAACTACGCGATTTTGCTCATTTGAGAAGCGCCAGACGACGTGCCATGGGTCGGGAACGGTTGTCAACCCGCTCTCGATGTGCCAGGGTAAAAGCATTCGGACTCATTAGCACCAGGACGGGCCCGCCTGATGATGAGAGGAACGGGAAGGAGATGCCCTGTTGACGGAAGCGAAGAGAGTTGCCTCGGGTTTGGGTTCCAAAGAGACCATCATGACGGATGAAGGAATGACCATGATGGCCGAGGGGCTTAAGAGATCCCGGCGGGAGAACGACATGTCGCAATCGCCCATCGTGCTTGAAGTGTTAAAACACTTGGGCGCAAACCGAACGGTGCTGGACATTGGAGCGGGGATCGGACGATTCACGATGCCCCTTGCTGAAGCAGGTTGCCGAGTGACGGCATTGGAGCCCTCATCTACAATGCGGGCGCATTTGGATGATGCCTTGCAAGAAAAGAGTATGGCGGGGGCCGTTACGGTTATTCCAAACCCGTGGCCTCACGCATTCGAAAACCACTTTGAAGTTGTGTTGGCTGCTTATGTCGTGCATTTTGCTAGGGATCCTGCTCAATTTATCAAGGCCATGCAAGATACGGCTACCGAACGCTGTGTTTTGGCGGTTCATGTTGACTCGATGATGGGACCCTTAGAAGAGTTATGGCCCGTGTTTCATCCGGACCAAGCACCTTTGCACATGAGGGTGTTTTCCGATGTCTATCCTTTACTGCTAGAAGCCGGCATTGTCGCCAATGTAACTGTCATCGAACAGGGATCACCACGCTTTACGGATTCGGCTTCAGCCACCTCAATGTTGGCCCGGCGTTTGGCTATACAGGACGACCCCCAAGCGTTAGAACGGCTCACAAGCTGGGTAACCCAACATTGGGATCGGGTCACGGGTCGGCGTAGACGGTCGGCCATTATATCGTGGCGTCCGGAGTCCGTGAACTAGGGGAGGGGTGTGGACGGGATTCCTCTTGTGTCTTTTGACTATGTAAGTCATGTTGTGAAAACTCAACGCGACACCTTCCATGGTGTGGGAAATGACGCCTTGCGACCGTGGGCTCGGTGTGGACTTAGATTTGCCGGCGAATCCGCGCGGTAAGGTCTTTAGCTGTGTGTAGCATCGCGTTTTGGGGCACCCATCAAAAATGCCAACGGTGCCCGAATACCGATCGGAAGGGATGGCGCGATGCGGATCCAATCACGGGGGGTGAAAAACCCAACGAGTCGTAAGAAGATGACAATAAGGAGGGGTGTGGCGATCAGTGTGCCTGCGGCGAGTAACCCGGACGTGAAGCGCCCTTCGGTACTGGCGGCGCCCCTGGCCCATTGATACCCCGCCCACGCCACCGGAATGCTAGCCAGTGCCAATCGGGGCAACCATTGCCACAATCCCTCCCCCCACCCGAGATTCAAGCGAGGAAAGAGGTGAGCGAAAAGATAAAGAGTGCCGAACGTACTCCCAATCAGGCTACCGACTAGGATGCCTAAGAGCCCGTAATGCGGAGCTAGGGCTAGGCTTATGGACAATTTAAGGAGTGCGGTGAAGGCAGTATAATAACTGGTGAGCCGCGGTTGAAGTTGGCCCCGCAACACCGTGGTGCCAATCCCGGTCAGGTTGCTGGTCGTATAGGCACCCACCATTAACACGAAAACCAAAGATTCATGAGGGTAGGAACGACCCATCCAGGCTTTCATCAACAGAGGCAGCGACACCATTAGCGAAGCACTCATTAGAAAGCTGAGTAGGGCGAGGTAACGGCTCGCAGACACATAGGCTTGGCGAAGGGTATCCCTATCCGTGACCTGCGATACGGCTGGCAATAAAGCACCCATGAGACTTAGGGGCACTCGCCGTACGGTGTTGCCGAGCTTGTAATTTATTTGATACATGGTGACCCAGAGTAGTCCCGCATAGAGTCCTGTCAGAATCCGATCGGTTTCATAGATGATTTGGTTGGCCACGTTATTAATTTGCAACCAACCACCGTACGACAAGAGTGCCCGGACTAATGATCGAGGGATTCGCCCCGGGGCATAAAATAGACGACCATGGAGCACAGGCCACACTTTCCATACGGACAGGGTGGTCACGAATCCTGAGGATACCCAAAGGCCCCAGGCAAAGGCATAAAGTCCTTGATGTCCCCTAAGAGCGACTAATACGACGGTGTAGTTCACTACTTGCGATCCAATACGTAATGCTGCTTGCCAACGCATCCATTGATAAGCACTGATTAAGGCGCCTATGCTGTTGCTGATCAAATTGAAAAACAAGGCTCCATAAACCAACCAAAAGACCGGGATGACTTGAGGCAAAAGCTTATGCGGAACGCCAAACCATCGCGTCAGATGGCTAACCACCATCCACGCGACTGGCAACAGTAAAGTTCCGATAGTTAGGTAGGCGAGAACACCGATCGTGATAATTTGGCGAAGACCGTCATGGTCCTCTAGGCGACGGGCAAGTTGGGCCACAAAAGTTCCCCCCAAACCCATGTCAAACACAGAAAAATATCCAGAAAAACCCGAGATGATGACCCATATGCCGTAGCCTACAGGGCCAATCATGGGCAGGATTAAAGGGAGTGCCATCAAACCGAGTACCATCGTCGCCACTTGGGCCAGAATCAACGCCAACGAATTCCCTATCACCCGATGGCCACGAGATATTGTCCGCAAGTTATAGGTGTTCATCGTAGTACTCTTGTAAAATTGATGTGACCTCGGTTCGCGAAAACTCGGGAGGGATGGGATATCCCGACTGCAGCCGCGACCGTATTTCGGTGCCCGACAGAGTCACGCGTGAATCGGGCTGATGTGGGCAAGTCTTAGTGGAAGCCATGCTGGCGCACTGTTTACAATAAAAGGCGTCTTCATAAAATAGAAGCTGAATGCCCAGTTCATCGGGGGTGAACGTTTCTAGCAGGTGGTGAGCATCGTAGGGCCCGTAGAAGTCTCCCACTCCAGCATGGTTGCGTCCCACGATAAAATGTGTCGCGCCGTAGTTGCGGCGGACTAAGCTGTGGAGCATGGCTTCACGCGGGCCAGCATACCGCATGGGCCCCGTGTATGCGCCCAGGAACACACGGTTTTGGGGGTACCAGCGCTGTAATATCGCGTGGTAGGTGCGAATCCGCACAGTGGGAGGAATGTCATCCGATTTGGTTGGTCCAACCAGCGGATGGAGAAATAAGCCATCCATCGACTCCAAGGCACTTTTTTGGATGTATTCGTGTGCACGATGTATCGGATTTCTCGTTTGAAAAGCCACGATACGTTGCCAACCTCTTTGCTGAAACACCTTCTGGACACGCCCCGGGACCCATTCTAGCCCATGTCTCAACCAAGGCGCCTGGAATATTTCCACAGCACCCGCTAAATAAATCGGGCCATTTTGGAGCGCGCCTCGTACACCCGGATGGGTCGGGTCAAGTGTACCATAGATGTGCAGAGCCTCTGCTTCACGATCAGGCCGATACCAAGAATCCAAAAACATGCGACCGTGGGGATGACCGGTAGAGTCGGTCAAAAGAATCCATTTGCCACGCACGAGGTCATGGGTTACCAGTTCGCTCACCGATATCGTAATTGGAATAGGCCAAACGCTTCCGTCCTGGAGTCGGAGATTTGTGATGATAGAGTCATGGTCATTAGGACCGACAAAGCCGCTTAACGGCAGATACGCGCCGCTGGCTAATTGATACAGGTCTGCTATTTCTCGGGCTTTTAGCACAATGCGGACAGTACTGGAATCTCGATTAAATTGTGCCAAGGCGTCTAAAGGTGCCACCCGTACGCCGAAGGCTGCCAAAGACGTTTCAGTACTCAAAGGATGTCGATACGAACACATGGGCATTACCACTCCTCCAGCCAGCGCATTTTAACATCGCTGGCCCAGCCTTTGAGTTTATATTTATTCACGGGCAAAACCGTATGAGGCACCGACAAAAGGGTATGCATAGACTCGAGCACCACGTTATCCGTAACCGTACCGTGTTGCCATGCGACTAATTGGAGCCAGAGTTGGCGCACCGACATGGGGATGTCGTCCTCGGTAACGTTTCCTTCGGGGTGACGATGCCCATGGGCGAGGTCTGGCTGCACCACCGACTGTGAGGGTGTGGGGGTGGTTGTACAACCCAAAAAGTGCACCAGGCCTGAGAGAACAGCACTGTGGTCTTCTGCGATCAGGTCTTCATATAGGATGGGGAGCCGCGATTGGCCTTGGGTATACATGATGGCGTAATAGGTATAATGGAGCCACAGGGAGATCGCCGTCGCCGGATCCATGTGGTCGCGGCGCATTAAGGAGGCAGCCACGTCCAAGGGGTTTCGCAAGCATACGATGTAACGTGTCTTTACCCCCATTTCCGCCATGATGTGTTGCCATAGAGGCAATGTCAAACTTAACCGAGGGTCCTTCCACGCGCGATGAGATCCCGCGACGCCCTCTAAAAAGTTGCGGGCTCGATGCTTTAAGCTTTTGAGACTGCGTCCTTGCCACCAACCGTACTTGATGGAAGATATGGTCCGCCAATCTCCACCTAAATGATAAAGGATGCGGTTGTTAATGGTTACCAATTCTCCGGTTTCCCAATATCCTTGAGCATTGTAAGAGTTGCCATGACGGAGAAATTTTTCTTCGCCAATCACGGAGACCCCTAATTCGTGAACCAGGTGAGCGGTTACCGAGGTTCCACTACGGTGCATACCGACAATCGACGTCATGTTAGCGACTGGCATGGATTAAGTGGGCTCCTTTCGGCTAGCCTTCTGAGGGCACGAGTTTAGTAGTGGTTAAGAGACCACGGGACAAGAGATGAGAATGGATTTGGGTCACCGCGTCTGATACGGATGATTCGGCCGTTAAAAGATGAAGATCGGCATTGAGGGGAATCTCGTACGGCGCGCTAATACCGGTGAAATGGGGAACGCGACCTGCTCGGGCTGCTTTGTAAAGACCTTTGGGATCCCGCGCCATACAGACATCCAAGGGGCAGTCCACATAGGCTTCAACCAAGCGGCTGGTTGGAATGGCTTGACGCACCATGAGACGGTCACTGCGGTATGGCGTTATGAAAGCAGCGATGACGATGATCCCGGCATCCATTAAGGTGCTTGCCACAAATGCGGCACGCCGTATATTTTCGTGTCGGTCCGCCTCAGAAAACCCCAAATCGGCACATAAGCCACGCCTTAAGATGTCGCCATCCAATACGTATGATTGGTGATGGGAGGCACTTAGGAAGCTATGCAAGGCGTTAGCGATAGTGGATTTGCCGCCACCGGACAATCCGGTTAGCCACACGACGAATCCAGCACGGGTGGAATTGGGGTCGTCTCGCCGCGAGACAGTGATATGATGTGGGATATTTTCTCCCTCCTTTTACGATAGCTAAGCAAAAAACGGCAGAATGTTTGCCTCCGATCATAAACGAAATGGTTTACATTGTGGGAGACAGACCCGTGGATTTCAGTTTACTTTAAGCAGTGTCTTACTCCGAGCGTTTTGTAGGTCGCCCTCAAACCGAGCATTTTGAAAGTCAGCCGTGCTATGCTATGCTGCTCACAATACGGGGAAAAGGGATGCGGCGCTATGAAACTTCTTAATCTCTTTCGGCATCCTCGAGAGTTGGTCGACTTGTCTGTGGAGCAATTATCCGGGATATTGGACAAGGCCCCACCCATCATCGTGGACGTGCGAACCACACGGGAGTTCTCTGCTGGGCATATTCCAGGCGCGATATCTATGCCGCTCGGCCAAGAAAAGATGGTAGCCGAAAAATGGCCTACCGATGCATCGCTGGTGCTCGTTTGCAAAACGGGTCATCGCAGTCAAGCCGCCGCTGCGACCTTGTTTCATCTGGGATACACCCACGTAGCGCATTTACAAGGGGGCATGGATGCGTGGCGCCGTGCCAGCATGAGGACAACTGAGCCTAGATTGTGAGGGAGTGCTTTTCATGATTAGGCTTCAATCGATTCCGGATCCCAGTCCGGTTTACTAAGAACCTCTATTTCATGGCTAGCTTCTCCGTGAATGGAGAGATCCCCTTCGAGAAGATTGGTGCCGGTTTCCCGCAATGGAACGACCCAAGCAATAGCTTTTAAGATCCCAAAGGTCATGAGGCCATCATAGGCCACGATGACCAAGAGCGCCTCCAATTGCACTAATAATTGATGCGGGTTGCCATAGAGGAGACCCGCGACGCGGACGCCGGGACCTTTGGCGCCCAGATATTCGAGCATGTGCGGATCGGCCAATACCCCCGTAAGTAGACCGCCGACTGCGCCGGCCACCAAGTGGGTGTGAAATACGCCGAGCGTATCGTCAACCGTGCGCATGAGTTTGGCACGTGCCAGCCGATTCATAGTAAACCACGGAATGACGGTTCCCAGAACGCCAATCGCTAAGGCTCCATATCCGTTCACGTAACCTGCAGCGGGTGTGATGGCGACTAAACCACAAATCATGCCATTAATCGAGCCCACCAGCGACGGGCGTTTGAAAACCCACAGGTCCATGACGAGCCAGGCGACTAGAGCCAGCGCGGTGGCGATATTGGTGTTTAACACGGCAGCTGCGGCATCTGCATTGGCAAAGTACGGATCGCCCCCGTTAAATCCATTCCAACCGAGCCACAAGATGCCGGCCCCAGCCAAGGCAACCAGGAGGTTGTTGGGATTAAAGCTCGAACGATCCCGGGCGGTGCGCGGTCCAACAACGGCGGCCGCGACAAATCCAGAAATTCCGGCTGCCACATGGATGACGTAACCTCCAGAAAAATCAACTGCGCCCAGTTGAGCGAGCCAACCTCCCCCCCAGAGCATAAATGCATTGACGCTGTAGACCAATAGGGACCACGTTGGCACAAAAATCATCCAGGCTCTGAAGTTCATGCGTCCCAATACTGCGCCCGCCAAAATAGCTGGCGTGATGGCGGCGAAAACGAATTGGAAGTAGACCAAAGACGATTGAGGGAATCGAAAGCTTGGCATCGCCGCAGTGACGAGTGGCACATGTGCTTCGCCTTGTTGGTACAATTGAGAGAGCACCGGATGTGGAGTTCCGACGATATTGCTCAAAATCCCAGGTCCGAGGTGTAAGGGGGACCCAAACCCCATGCTAAATCCGAACAGTACCCAAGCGATCATGACGACGGCGAACGCATAAACCACCATCATGGCTGAATTGATAGCCCACTTCTTCTTGACGATGCCGCCGTAGAGGATAGCTAACCCAGGCACAGACTGCAGTCCCACAAAGGTGGCCGTGGTCAGTTGCCAGGCATTGTCACCGGGGTTGAGGTAACGGGGATCAGGAATGTACATCACGACGCTCCTTTCAGGGACATGCGGGATTATCCGTCGGGGCGCATAATCATGCGTATGGAAAATACATTACATTACATCATAATTATAGTCAATGAACTTAACATGAATACTTACAAAATGGATAATACCTAACATGTGGTGTCATATCATTTACATTAACGGAAATGTGATTCCAAAAATTGGTGATAAGCTTGTCGGCCCTAATATCTCTGTTATGGGAAATGGAGATGACAACGTGATATCCATACGTGATATGGGGATAATCGACGTAGATCAATCCATTGGACGCATTTCATGATATTTGGGGCCAGGTGAGCAAGGCGCCGGACCATGGCGATTTTGGATCGGCTGCGCGTTTGCTACACTCTCATTGGGAGTTGACCTTATGCTAAAATACTTTCTGTAAATCTATGCCAATGCATTCGTGCTGGGATTGCGGCATACAAGAGTGTAGCCATGGCTGGCAGGTGAATCAAAAACGTGCAAGGGGAAAAAAGGCGGGCGGCTTCGGCCTTGGCCTGAACGCCGGGGGCCTCGCCGTTAATCGGTGATGGAATGAGCGATACGTCCTAATCCCAAAGTTTTTTGGTGTGAATGATAGAGTCGAAACGGGTTCGCGGTAGGACAATCGACGACTGAGCCGCTCATCAATAAAAATACATGGTTCTAGAAAGAGGAGCTGATTGAATGAGAAAATGGTTAATTTCTGGGGTGCTCGTACTGGGGTTTGGCGTCGTCGCTGGATTTGCCTGGGGTCGCATAGCACCGTCACAGGCGCTGCGTCGAACCGGCATCTCAGATATTCAAGAGGCAGCGTTTTTCTTCAATCAAGCCAGCCACGAACCGGCCCAATTCCCGCGAACCGTCTGGATTAGTGAAGGGGTCGGGTATCTAGGCGCGTCCGTGGCACCGCTAGAACATCTTGGGATGACTAATATGAATCGAGTGGCATCAGCGGTGAGCACCGCCGCATATGGATCCCTTAGAGCTCATGACCCGTCGTTCGAACGTCGGCTATTCGCTTCATTTCAACAGAAAATGATGGGTTTTCACTCGTACAGTTATGGAACCATTCCGGAGGAGAAGCTCGAACAGGCGATGAATAGTCTGGTGCCCGTCATGTTGCCTTCACCCTAATCTCGGCCTAACGCCATTATCCGCAGGTGCCCTTTGCTTTTCGGTCGGGGGTTTTAGATCTGCGGAACAGGGACTTCCCGGGATTCTCATCAAGGTGTAAGATGAGACCATGATAGTGGTGCTAGGGGAGCCCTTGTGGCTGAGAGGCAATGCCAACCCTCCGAACCTGATCTGGGTAATGCCAGCGAAGGGAAGTCACCCCCTAGACATGCTATCCATTCCGTGATCGGTGGAGGTTCGACATGTCTACGCAATTGCCAACCATAGGAAAGATTCCGCCCGAAGCCTTTTCCGAATACATTTATCCGCATCTGGGTGCCCTGCAGGACGGGGTCTTATTCGGCCCGCAATCCGGTGGCGACGTCGGAGTGGTTAGAGTAGCGCATGGGATCGTGATGGAATCGACTACCGATCCCGTATTTGTGGTGCCCCAATACGGATGGGATCGGGTAGCGTGGTTCGCGGTAAATATCCTGGAATCCGATGAGGCCACCTCGGACTTGCCACCCAATTTGATGACGGTCGATTTGAATCTGCCCTGGCCGATGTCCACGGAAGATTTTTCGCATTTTTGGCAGGCTTGGGATCGGACCATAAAGCAACTGGGCATCACCATCATTTCCGGCCATACGGCCCGCTACGAGGGATGTAACTTTCCCATGGTTGGCGGGACCACCGTGATGGGTATCGGTCCCGAGGACCAATACATGACACCCAATATGGCTCGTCCCAGTGACTTTTTGCTGTGCATCAAAGGGTCCACCATCGAGACCACCGGACTCTTTGCGGCGATTTTTTCCGAGTGGATCCGACGCGAGTTGGGGGATGCTGGGTACGAGGCCGCAGATCGATTGTTTGACCAGATGTCAGTGGTCGAGGATGCGCGTCAGGTAGCATCGGTAGGTGTGCGGCAACAGGGCGTTATCGCGATGCATGATGCGGCCGAATGTGGGGTCATCGGCGGTGTCCATGAAATCGTAGAATGCTCTCGGGTGGGGATTGAACTCTGGGAAGACCATGTGTTGATTTGCCCGGAAGTAAAGGCGGTAACCGCCCGTTTGGGGATCGATCCCTTAATTGCAATAAGTGAAGGGACGTTGTTATTCACGGTGACCGAAGACGCAGTGGATCGGGTCACCCCGTTACTCGCTCATCAGATTGACGCCGGGGTGATCGGGAGAGTTATCGGAATCGATGAAGGGCGTTGGCGAATAAAAAATGGGGTGCGCCAACCGCTTGTGCATCCCGGTGTGGATCCTTTTTGGGAGGCGTTCGGCCATCTGGTAGAACGGGGAGCGCGCTAACATGGTGGCACGAGTTCTAGCCATTGCGGGTTCAGATCCATCGGGAGGCGCCGGCATTCAGGCTGACCTAAAAACCTATGCGGCTTTTGGGGTGTATGGTATGACGGCGATTACCGCGTTGACCGTGCAAAATACCCAAGGAGTGTCCCGGGTGGTCTTGAGTTCTCCGGACTTGGTGCGTCAACAGATGCAGGCGGTCCTCGAGGATATTGGGGTGGATGCCATCAAGATTGGAATGTTGGGGAATTCTGACGTGGTGCGTGCGGTGTCCGGCGCACTTTCGGGAATATCAGGAATACCGATAGTGGTCGATCCGGTGATGCGTGCCAAAGGAGGCGACCCCCTATTGGAGGCCCATGGAGAAGTGGCATTTCGAGATTAGGGT
>JAKAAL010000909.1 GCA_021802375.1 Bacillota bacterium
GAAAGCCAAATGCGGTGATGCTCCAGATGATATTGTTCTTCGTCGATCAGTTTGCGGCTAAGATCTGCCAGCGGGCGGTATTGACTATCGATTAAACGTTCCAGCCGACACGACTTATAGGTGTCATAGATCCAATGGCGAACGACGGTAAAGACCCAGTCAAAGTGAGGCTCTTCGAGATACGATCCGGGCCCGTTGCTCAACTCCACCAGGGTAGCATTGCGGCGTTCTGGCGCTGGTCGCGCGTAAGCCAAGAGATTGGCTCGGCCCTGGTGCCCATCAGCAGCGAGCTGGTAGAGCTCGAACGCGTGACTTAATTCATCTTGGGCAATGGAGGCATAGGCCACATCTGCTTCCAGATGGGGGACCAGCCCAATCCATTCGCTGGCGCGATGACCGACCAAGAGGTCATCGTCGGCCAGTTGATATAACAGTACCCGGAGTGCTTGGTTAAAATCCATTATCCACCTCCCTAATCAGGCTGGACGCCTGGCTCTTTCGCCCTTCATACCATGGTCTCGGCAGTGAGCGGCTCATGCTTATACTTTCGCCATCGTGCACCTAGATCCCGGTAGTAAGCCACTTCCCGATAGGACCTGAAATGGGGACTGGCCACGGCTTCGCCCTCTACGGCGGTGGTCAGTTGGCTCCTTTGCACAACCGAGAGCTGGTAGAGCGTCTGGCGGCGAAAGAAGTTCTCGCGTGCAAGCATCAAAGCCATCTTGGGCGACTGGGCCAGAAGGCTGAATTGCTCTACTAAGGGGCCGCCCCTGTCGGTTCGGGCAAAAACGTCATACACTTCCAGCGTGGTCGGGGGTTCTTCGCTTAGGGACATGGTTAACGCCTCCTGTGAGTTCATAGCTAGATGACCGTGTGCGCTAAGGCTTGACGGATCCATCGACCTTCTGCATAGGTAGTCGACTTTAGTCGAATCCGCGCCGCCGATTTGGGCCCTCGATTATTGATGATTTCGTGAAAGCGTACCCAATCCGGTTCTTCGTAGGTCCATGGCCCCTCCGCGCTCTTTTGCAGTTGCGGATCGGGAATGACCAGTCCTAGGGCCCTAATCCTTGGAACGTATTTGGTCAAAAAGCGTTGGCGAAGCGATTCATTGCTCTCCGTACGCAGTCGGTAGCGCAAGTTGATTGCTTGATGGCGGGATCCTTGGGCCGAATCTTTGGGACCAAAGAACATCATAAGCGCTGGCCACCACCGCTGAAGGGCAGCATTAAGCTCTGCACGCTGCCTTTGGTTGCCTTCAGCCAGGGCCATGCATACGCTCTCGCCGTGTTGTAGATGAAAACTTTCTTCTTCGACGATTCGTCTCAGCACGCGTCGATAGGGACCATAGGACCCTTTTAGCAGCATGCCTTGGGTAATCACGGCGGCGCCGTCGACCAGCCAAGCGATGATGCCCACGTCGGCCCACGTAGGGACTTCCAGGTGAAAGACGTTATGGAACTTCTGCCGTGACTCAAAGAGATCCTGGAGAATGTCTTCGCGCGTGCGGCCCACGGGGGCCAAGAGATCTTCGACTAAGCGGAGCAGCAATTGCGCATGGCCCATTTCATCTTGCACTTTCGCCATTAGCGCAAGACGACGCTGAAGCGTGGGAGCCCGAGGAATCCATTCTTTTTCGGGTAAGGCGCCCATCAACTCACTAACCCCATGAATACTTATTAAGCGGATGAGTTCGCGGCGATAGGCATCTGGCATCCAATCTTTGGCTTCAACTAATCGACCTTCATCTAATGACGTTAAAAACTCCGTTTCTTTGTCCACGGGAAACTCGCCTCCCTATGCCCTTGATCAGAACGAGCAAGCCGTGCGGCTGCGCCTCGCTTGCAGACGTCGGTCCGAGCATAACATGGCAGCATCGGCGGAGTATGGGGCCAAAATGCCCTTAGATTAGAGGCGATCGGCCCTATGGCGAGGACGGGTCTCGTTTTCGGCTAAGCACGACTAAACTTCACCACGGTGAGTTAGAGCCCCTTTTTGGCGGAACGGATGGTTATCTGACTTGGCACTGACTCGCATACGCTTCGTCCCCAGACCGGGCAGGGAGCCATGATGGGTTGACACGGGTATCTTTCTAACGTGACTGGAGCGAGATCCAGGTGCGTCCCTGGTTGGTCGTGGGATATACGCCCTGGAAAGTGGTTAGCCAGCCTTGTTGAGACGAGATGAAATCGACTCCACCGATCGTCCCATTCGATGGGGAAAGGGTTAGTTCTCGCCAAGATTTCCCGCCGTTTTGGATTAGAAAGAGTGCTGACTGAGCCAGTGCTTGGCTTCCCGTAGGTAGATCGTGCTGAAAAAGTCCGTTCGTGCCGATGACCTCACCGGGGGTTATAGGCATGGGAATGCCTTCAGCCGACCAAGGACCTTAGCTCGCCTCCCTCTGGGCCCAGCGGCGGACATTATGGGCGAAGATCCCCAACCCGATACCCGTCGCCACGGCATCATAGCCCCGATATCGACTGCGCCGGAGCCCATATTTCGGTTTTTAACCGACTCATGGTTCCTTCCCCTCCGGCTCGCCAACGCTGAGCCCGGCGAAACGCGGGGGTTCGTTCCTCGGTGATGCGGGCCGCCGATTTCTTGCCCCGCTTGGGAATCGCGACGGTCCCAATGTCGCGATCATGGCAATCTTGTTGATTGTGGGCACTGTCGTAGCCGCGATCGGTGGCGACGATGTCCGGATCGCGCCCAAACTGGGCGCGATGGCGATCCAAGGCGGGGCTTAGGGCCTCGGCATCCGGTGGGTTTCCGGTGTGGACTGCGTAGTCTGTCACAAATCCATTTTCGGCTTCCATAATCTGCACCTTATAGCCAAATTGCACCGGCTTCCCCAATTTACCTTTCTTAATCGGCCGC
>JAKAAL010000026.1 GCA_021802375.1 Bacillota bacterium
AGTTTTTGGGGGTCACCCCGTCGACATTGCGCCGCTGGGAACACGAAGGAACGTTGGTGCCCGATGAACGGACACCGGGTGGCTATCGGCGTTATGACTGAGCGCGGATACGACCCGAACAGTTTCGTCGTCACGCCGCCTTGCGCAAAACCATCGCCTATGCGCGCGTATCGAGTCCTGACCAGAAAGACGATCTCGAACGGCAAAAGCAGGTGCTGGAACTCTACTGTGCCCGCCAAGGCTGGACCTTTGAGGTGATCGCCGACCTCGGGTCGGGGATGAACGACCACAAGAAGGGCCTGAAACGCCTCTTAAATGACATCCTCGCCGACCGGATCGGTCGGCTGGTCGTGACGCACCAGGATCGACTCCTGCGCTTTGGCGCGGAACTGGTGTTCGCCATGTGTGAAGCGAAGCATGTCGAGGTCGTGATCCTCAACCCAGGCGAAGACACGGCCTTTGAGGAAGAGTTGGCGCAGGATGTCCTGGAGATCATCACGGTCTTTTCGGCGCGGCTCTATGGGAGTCGCTCGCGGAAGAACCAAAAATTGTTGGACGGCGTGAAACACGCCGTGGAGGAGGCATCGTCATGATGCTCGCCCACAAGATTGCCCTCGATCCCCACGATGTGCAGGAGACGTACTGTCGCAAAGCCGCCGGGACGGCGCGGTTTGCCTACCATTGGGCGTTAGCCGAATGGCAACGACAATACGAGGCCTGGAAAGCGGATCCGACCGGGTCAAAGCCCTCCGATCCGGCATTGCGCAAGCCACTCAACGCGATCAAAGGCGATCAGTTTCCCTGGATGCTGGAGGTCACCAAGAACGCACCCCAGATGGCGATTATGCACTTGGGTCAAGCGTTCAAGAATTTCTTTGCGGGGACCGCCGAGTATCCGACCTTCAAGAAGAAAGGCCGTCACGACAGCTTTACCCCTGAGTCATCCCCAGTTTTGAATCGTAAATAGTCAGAATTTTACACGCAAAGGAATAATGGTCGCTCTGTCGAAGAAGTAAGTGCCAGCAAACACCTTCGAGGAGGACCATTATGTTTAATTTGCAGTCTATCACAACACACTTTACGACGCACGGGAATTTGCGCAAATCCCAACGGACGACCTTGGCGGCCCTGGTCTGGGCTCTCATCCGTCACCCCGTATTGGGGATTGCAGCACTGGGCCATAGCCTGGCAATGGCCCATACAACGACCGCGAAACATGCGATTAAGCGTGTCGACCGTTTCCTCGGGAATTCCGGTATTGATTTAGAGGTCGCCTGCGGCGACCTGATGGCGACGGTCATCGGCTCGGCCGAGCGCGTCTTTCTCACCTTGGACTGGACCGATCCCAAAACCAAAGATGGGCGGTTTCAAACCCTCAGTATTAATGTGCGTGCCCATGGGCGCGCGATGCCGATTGCCTGGATGACGGTGGCCAAAGTCAATCTGAAAGACCACATGCGGGATTATGAAGAAGCGTTATGTGGGCGCGTAGCCCGTCTGCTACCCGATCGGTGTCATCCCATTTTGCTCGCCGACCGTGGATTTGCCACGGGGCGATTCTTTCGCTTTTTGGACGGCCTCGGCTGGGACTGGATTATTCGTAGCAAGGGCAATGTGGGGGTGCAGTGGCAGGATCGGTGGCTTCTCTTATGTGAGCTGGCGAAACAACGACCGCTCCAATTAGACGGGCGCGTCCGGTATGGGAAAAAGGCTACGGACGGTCCCTATAGGGGGCGTCTGGTCGTCTATGCGGACAGTGCTCACGCCGATCCCTGGTTTCTCATGGTGTCGGCCGGATTGACCGACCTGGCCTGGGGCGACATCGTGGCCGGCTATGGGCAACGGTTTACCTGCGAGGAGTCTTATAAGGATCAGAAGAATGACCCCGGAGAAGGATTCCATCTCGATTGTGTGAAATTGGGTACCGCCGAACGCTGGGATCGCCTGTGGCTGGTCTTTGCGTGGGCTTATTATTGGCTCAACGTCGCCGGGTGGGATGTGGAAGTACGTGGTCTGGCCCGCCAATGGCGAGCCAATACGGCAAAAACTCGCACCCATGCGCTATGGCGCTTGGGACTATGGGCCTTAACCCACGGAGGACTTTCCTGGCGTATGATATGTCGACGACAAGTGCATTTCACCCAACACATCCCTCCGGTCGGGACTGTCCCGCCCCCCGCTTAACGTACCCCGCCTATCGCATCGGAACGGAGGATTGTCGCTCATACCACGGCGGCAGGCGTAAGCCTGCCGACATCTCCCTGGCCAGAGGGGTTATGCTTACTCTTTCCGGTCATGACGGACGAGAGAGCGCTGGGCCACGTTGCCGGCATCGTTCGGCATCTCAATAATCGTGGCGAAATGACCTCCGTAACTGATGATATGGAATAAACTGGGGATCAATCAGGCTTTACCCTCACGAATGATCAGTTTGTCATGAAAGACCGGAAGGTGCATATCCCCAAACTCGGTTGGGTGCGCCTGCACGAAGCCTTGCGCTTCGTGGGCAAAGTCGTGGAAGGCACGATCTCCCGGACTGCCGACCGCTGGTTCTGGAGTGTCACCGTCGAGATTCCCGATCCGCCCCGTATCTGCCGTGAAAACCAAACGGTCGTTGGCGTGGACTTGGGGGTGTCGGCGTTGGCAACGCTTTCGACCGCAGCGAAGATCGTGGGACCCAAAGCCTATGCTGCGGCACAGAAAAAGCTCCAGGACCTGTCGAAGCGCTTTAGTCGCCAGATGGAGGTCGCCACAGTGCGTGCCGGGCTTCAGCCCGGCCAGCCCATCCCCAAAGGGATGCCTATCCCGTGGTCAAAGAATATGGTCAAAACCCCACGGCGCATGGCACGGCTCCATGCGCGGATTGCGGATATCCGGGCAGAGGCCCTGCATCAACTCACGACGATGCTCGTCGAACGCTTCGATGTCATTGCCATCGAGGATCTCAACGTCAAGGGGATGATCAAAAATCATCATTTAGCCCGATCCATCGCGGATATGGGATTTGGCGAATTTCGCCGCCAAATCGAATACAAGGCGGCTCAGCGGGGAAAGACCGTCATCGCGGTGGATCGATGGTATCCGAGCAGCAAAACGTGTTCCGCCTGTGGATACAAAATGCCGAAAATGCCGCTCTCGGTGCGGGAGTGGACATGCGTAGAGTGTCACACACACCATGACCGAGACGTGAATGCGGCGATCAATTTACGTACAGTGGCCGAGAGTTCGGTGAGCGGCTGCTCACCCGTTCCTGACTAACGCAGGACTGCTCGGTGACAAGCCTGTGGAGCGCCCTCTGGTGGACGACCGGTCCTGGAGACCCTAAGAAGCCATGACGCCATGAAGCAGGAAGGTGGCGAAAAGTTTGATCATTTACTTAACGATGATCAGTCTTGGATAAGTCCATCAGAACGGTTGGTATAACCACCCGAACCCTACATAGGGAGAGTGTGTATTTTGCCTAAGGTATTGTACGACGTCATAGGCCTAGGATTGTTCGTGTTTTTTATTATACGTCAAGTCACGCCCCGCCGGCCCACCCGCTTCCGGTTTTATATTCTGCCTATCCTGGCGCTGGTCTGGGCCTATCACACGCTGCCCCACCCCGTACCCAGCCGACAAATATGGGCCACAGTGATTTCCGTCGGGGTGTCGATCCCTTTTGCTATCATGCAAGGCTACTTTACGCGACTTTACGAGAAGGAGGGACAATGGGTACTCCAAGGCGATTGGAGGTATCTGGTGAGTTGGCTGGTAATCTTTGCGCTACAGGGAATCATCGCCGTCGTGCTGCAAGAGACCGCAGTGGTCACGTGGGAGATTGCCTTAGGGATAGCGATCGTATGGGGCCTGCGATCGGTTGTGTTACAGCTTCGATATCCGCAACTGTCTCGGATTCTGGCGCGCACGTAAGGTGTCCACCTCCAGAAGTCATCGGATCGTCTGCACGGATCTCCAATATATGGCGCACCACCTGCGCATTCTGTGTATAACCATGGATCTATGGGAGTTCCTATTGAGGAACCGTGACCTAGGCAGTGCCCCAGGCCACGATTCCATCGGGTATCGGAAACGCCGAAACTCCCCCTCGCCAAGGCAGACCCAATGCCATTCAAACTGGGCTTTGGCTGCCGATTTCTAGTTCAAGAGAAATGGCCCGCATGTCTCACGAACACATTTGTCGGTGCCTGGTGAGGGACAATTGTCCGAATAGGCGAAGGACTGGCCCCCAACGGTTGCACTGGAGCCAGCCACGCCGGGATGGTCCTATTTCGTTTCGGTCCAGGAAGAGCCCCCGTCTTGGCTGGTAAACTGGATGGTCGTGGTCGCATTCAATGCGACCGTGATGGTGAGGATGCCATTGGCTCCGCGAGTCACTTTGGGCGCTTGGAAGACATTGCCTTGATGGCTATATCTCACCGTTGTTGCGTTCCAAGAATTGCCGCCATTTCGGGTCCAGAAGACTTTGAGTGCTGGTGAGGCGTAGGATGGTTGCACAATCACACCATCTTGAGGGTTCCAAAATAACATCGTCGGTGACCCTACGGTGTTCGGAAAGGGCGGACCCGAGGTTAACCGAGTGGTGTGGCCGATGAGAGACCACTGGCTCCCATTATTTTGAGAACGGAATAGAAACCAACCTTCTTGTGCGGTGGCGGGCTGGCCCCCGGCCAAGATCCATTGATGACTGCCTGATTTCGCTGTCACCAGTGGGAGTGCCTGGGGCGGATGGGGCTTACTCTTCAGGAGATTTACGGCCTGACTGACCGTGGCGGGTGACGGCGCGGTAATCGACTGCAAAATGCTCTGGGCTTTTTGGGCTTGATCCGAAGGCATCGTCAAAGTCACCACATATTCAGTGCCACTGGGCGTGAGGTCGGACAAGGTGCCGTAAATCACGCCGCTGGTCGTCTGTTCTGATTCCGTAAAGTATGGGCTGTTGTTCTCTGCATTGCTGGTTAACCCGGATGGCTTCGGCAACTGTGGGAGTAGAATGAACACATTGCCATCCACGGGCTTAAGCTGGTGGATGGTGACTTTATTATCCGCACCCGATGCGGCATGAACTGCTTTCACTCCCGGTACTACCGTGGTGGAGGACCCTGTGACCCAGCTACTTGGCACCCGGAGCGTCAGGGAGCCTAGAGTGAGCGCGGTGGTATTGGGGGGAACAGACGCGGGCGTTGAGGATGTGGGGGTCGCACTGCTAGGAACGACCGCTGTGCTGGATCGAGCTGGTGCACTCGTGTTGGCTGCTGCTACCCCGCACCCTGAGAGGGTGAAAACGCTCAGCCCCATCATCAGTGCCAGATATTTCACTTGCGCCATTATGAATCCCTCCCCGTATCGTTGATGTCTTGTGCCTTAAAGAACGCTCCCAAGACAGATTAAGTTACATCGGCCAGCAGTAAGTAGCCTATCTTAAGGGCTCCAATGTGGATGAGGGCGCCCCGTTACCTTGAATTTTCACAGGCTCGAACCTGTCACTCGGGTTTGGCGTAAGCCATTCTAAGGGCCTTTGGCCGTACGCCAAGCCCGAGGCCAATCTGTGATCACTATTGGATGACATGAGGGTGACACTGTCACCGGGCGGCAGATCTTTCACCGGGTCGCGACTCACGTTCAGGTGCTGTGCTACCTAATCGCCTTTTTGAGATCGGTGAGGTCTTCCCGCGCTTGGATCCCCACGATGTATCCGAATCCATTTTCCTGGCAAACTTGGACGATCTGTAGCGCGTGGTCGTTGGTGAGGACAGGACAGTCCTTTGAACTCAAGGCCGTCTCCAAGTGAATCTTCCTCTTTGCATCGCATCTCTTTTAACACCACTCTGACAATTTTCTATGAAATTCCGTTGAGATGTCCAGCGATTGATGTCAGGGAGCACTCTTCTGTTATCTTGAATTCTCTCGCCCTGAGGTTCAAATGGATTCATCTATGGTAGCGGATTCCCAGGCTCGGCTCTGGACTGGCATCAAATCCATCATGGTTGAAACCTGATGCGTGCACGGTCACGCGCGGAGGCTCAGGACTTACTGACGGAGGATTGCAAGTGGGTTGGACGGACAAAGCAGGATTCTTGCCAATCGACCCGAATAGAGTTAATACACCCAATGCCGTCTTTTCGAGTCACGGAGGCGATCACAATATGGATACCGGTCAATGCGTTCATTGTGGACTATGTCTATCCTCGTGCCCGACCTACGTTGAGACCGGGCTTGAGGGGGAGTCGCCACGGGGTCGGATCTTTTTGTTGGAGCGGTTGCGACAAGACCCCAGTGTAATCAATGCGGTCACCACGCAATATTTGGACGACTGCCTGGACTGTCGAGCGTGTGAGTCTGTGTGTCCGGCCCACGTGCCGACGGGGCACCTGGTCGAGGCTTGGCGTACCGAAACCCTCAACCGGAGTCAAGATCGGGATCTCCCAGCGTTTGCAACATTCCAGCGGCTCTCGCCACTCCTGCACTTCTTTTTAGGGTCCCCCCGGGGGCTTTCCTGGCTCCAACGCTTGGCTCGATGGAGTCGGTGGCCGATCATCGGGCCGTGGGTGACCCGACTCCGATTTGTGCCTGAGCCCGCTCAATCATTGGCGCGGGGCTTGCCCCGGAAAATCCCTAAGCGTCTTAGTCGGTACCGCACCGTACAGGCGGCTCCGGATGCCTCGGTGCGGGCGATGTTGTTTGTGGGATGTGTCATGGACGCCATCTATGCCGAAACCAACCATCATACCCAGGAGCTTATGGAGTTTTCCGGGGTGGATGTCGTGCTGCCATCGTTACAACGGTGTTGTGGGGCGCTTCATATGCATGGGGGCGATCCGGCGGTAACGCGGGGCTGGGCCCAAGATAATATTCGGGCGTTTGAAGCATCAGGCGCGTCTCTGGTTGTAGTCAACGCGGCAGGTTGTGGGACCACCCTTAAAGAATATGCCTCGTTGTTTGAACCTGGCGACCCATGGCATGGTCGTGCGGAGCGCTTTCAAGCCGCCGTAATCGACGCCACGGCATTTTTGGCTCAATCCCGATTGCCCGCCGTGGCGTCATCGGGGCAATCCATAACGGTCCATGATCCCTGCCATTTGGCGCATGCACAAGGCATCCGCCAAGAACCGCGGGATCTCCTAAAGCGTGCCGGGTATCAGTTGAAGGAAATGGTGGATGCCGATCAGTGCTGTGGTTCGGCGGGCATTTATAACCTCACCCATCCCGAAATGGCCGGGAACTTACTCGGACGGAAACTGGCTAATATCCCAAAAACGGTGGAATGGGTAGCAGCCGCTAATCCGGGATGCCTCATGCAAATTCAATCGGGGCTATGCCAAAACCCTCAGGGCCCTTCGGCCATCCACCCCGTGGATTTGGTGTGGATGGCTTACTATCAGGCAGGGATGCTTCATCCTAGGGAATCGGCTGCAAAGATCCCGTAAGGTCCCGAATCGCGGGATCATCAAGAGCGACGACGGACGACCTTAAGGGCAGATAACACGAAGGGGCGATGGGTGGTGGTCAAAAAAGACATGCGGTCACGCGAGCGGGATCTCTTGGCGGTCTTCGATCAAATTCGCCGCGATGACAAGCCCTTACGTATCCAAGGTCTGGGTAACCGGCAGCGCGAGTCCGAGATCGCAGGGACACCGTATGTCATGACCGATTGGAATAGTATCGTGTCCTATGAGCCGGCCGATCTCGTGGTGACCGCGGGGGCTGGGATGGCGGTTTCTGCTCTCAACGAACTACTGGCGGCGCACGAACAATGGATTCCGCTGCGGGTGCCTGACGGCAAAGACGATACCCTGGGGGGTGCCGTAGCGGCCGGTGTTGATGGATTGTGGCACGGTGGCTATGGACCCTTTCGCGATCGGGTTTTAGGACTGCGCGTCGTCACTCCGGGACTGGGTCCGATCCAATTGGGGTCGCACGTGGTGAAAAACGTGGCAGGATACAATGTATCCCGGTTGTTGATTGGAACGCGCGGCGCCCTCGGCGTGATTACCGAGGTGACCCTTAAAGTGAGCCCGCGACCACCGCTGTCTTGGACATGGATTTGGGAAGGAGACATCGATACCCTCATCCAGCGGGCCGAATCGCTCCGAACCTTGGCATGGCCCTGGGCGAGCCTTTCTTTCCGCTTCCAAAAGGGGGGCGGGATCCAGCTTCGCGCCGAATGGCATGGGCGGCGCGAAACCATAAAGCACCTAGTGACCACACTGGGAGCCGGAGGTCCGGATCTGCCCCTCTTCTCGGGGACGCCGTGGCGTGATTTCGACGTGGTCTTAAAGGGTGCTGTGCCACGACGAACGATGGCAGATTTTCTAAGGAGGGTGGATGACGGGCTCTGGGTCGTGGAGTGGCAATCTGGACGATTGTTTGGCACCGCATCACGGAGTCAGAGTGGTCGGATCGGGGAGTGGATAAGGCAGCAGGGAGGGGTCCTGGAGGTGCTGTCGGGACCTCACGTCGGCTTATCGACGGCTCGCGTCTTGCCCGAGGCCTGGCAACGTCTTAAAGCGGTGTATGACCCCGAAGGGATTTTGGGATAGGGAGGATAGGCCATGGTCAAGGAAAACTGGCTCCAGGAGCTCGAGCAAATTGTCGGATCGCGGTACGTGTTGACCGACCCGATGGCGCTCTTGCCATATTCTTGTGATGGGTACACCTTGGTTGAGGAACGACCCCGCGCCGTGGTATTGCCGGCGTCCACGGCCGAGGTACAGGCCATCGTCAGAGTGCTTTCTCGGGCCATGATCCCATTTTTAGCACGAGGGGCTGGCACGAGCCTATCGGGTGGGGCCACCCCACTCCACGGTTCCGTGATTCTTCACCTATCCCGGATGAATCGAATTCTGGAGATTGATGCAGAAAATGAGGTGGTGGTGGTTGAACCGGGAGTCGTCAATCGGGACATTACCCGTGCGGTGGACGCCTATGGATACTTTTATGCGCCGGACCCTTCGTCACAGCAGGCATGCACCATTGGCGGGAATTTTGCCGAGAATTCCGGAGGACCCCATTGCTTGAAGTATGGGGTCACCGTGAATCATATGTTGGCGGCGGAGGTGGTGACGGTTGATGGCGACGTCATCCTGTTAGGTAATCTGACGGGAGAACCGGATGGCCCAGATTGGTTAGGAGTAGTCATTGGGTCAGAAGGAACCCTGGTGATTGCGACCAAGCTATGGTTACGAATGACGAAAAAGCCGGCGGCGAGCCAAACCGTCTTGGCTCTCTTTGACCAGGTGGAGGAAGCGAGCCGCGCCGTATCCGACATCGTTGCTGCCGGCATCATTCCGGCGGCTCTCGAAATGATGGACCAGTTGGCCATCGATGCGGTCGAACGAGGTCCCTATCGGGTGGGGTATCCGGAGGGGCTCCAAGCGGTCCTCTTAATTGAGGTCGATGGGGAATCTCATGAAGTACTCGCGACGGCCCAGTCCGTCGCGGCTATCCTGCAAACCCATCAAGTGCGGGAAGTCCGGATCGCTAGCACCCTGGAGGAAAAGACGCTTTGGTGGGCCAACCGCAAAACGGCATTTGGTGCCATGGGACTCATTTCTCCGCAATATTACGTGCAGGACGGTGTGATTCCGCGTAGTCGTCTCCCCGAAGTGTTGGCCCGCATTGATGACATTGGGAAGCGGCACGCGATTCGGATTGCCAACGTGTTCCACGCCGGCGACGGGAATCTGCATCCTCTTCTCCTCTATGATGGGCATGACGCGGAGATGGTGACACGGGTCATGCAGGCGGGATCGGAGATCTTGGCCGTGTGTGTCGAACTCGGAGGTAGCATCACCGGGGAACACGGGGTCGGGATCGAGAAACGAGAAGATATGCGACGGCAATTTAGTGAGGCTGAGCTTAGAGCACAGCAAGCGATGAAAGAGGCTTGGGACCCCGGTGCTCTGTTAAATCCAGGAAAGCTCTTACCGACGGCTCCACCCTGTCACGAACCCACATCGCTAGTAAGGACTCAGGATTTCTCGCATCCCCCACGCTAAAGCCGATCGTGAGGAGCCGTGTCCTGTCCGCCATCAGAGGCCGATGCATAGCCGGGTTAATCACCAAGACGGATGGGCTGACACCTCACGGAGAACCAATACGGCACCTATGATGAGCGAGAAGATGATTCAACGCTTTGCCATCGATACGGAACTAAATGGAGAATCAAATGAAATCGAGAGGTGCAATTTATGGTCCGTGTACCGGGTCAATTGACCGAAGCGAGTATCATCCGAGCGTTGAATCGTGAGAACTCATGGATGGCCAAGTTATTGGCAGCCAAGGAACCCATCGCTGTGGCGATGGATCGTTTGGAATGGGTTGAGCCTGGGGGGATTTTGCCGCTGGTGCATGTGGTCCATGAACACCGGGCGACTTGCTCCGCGCTTTCAGACAAAGTTGAGTCGTATCTCCAACGAATGCGCGTCTCCCGGCTGCTTGGGCTCGGTGACTCCAGACAATTTATCGAGCATCCACCAGACGGCCGCTTTATTCCGGCGGTCTTTATTCGGTCCCAAGATGAAATTGAGCCGGTCATTGATGGCGTTAAAGAGATCCTGGATCATTCCCTGCTGGCGGAGGGGGTGCGTTGGGCAGCCGCATGGTCGATCAATGAGCTGTTGGGTAACGTTTTAGTGCATGCCCAAGCCCGGGACGGGGGACTGGTGTTTGCACAAGTCTTCCCCGCCCGAGGACTGGTTCAGATTGCGGTAAGCGACATGGGGATGGGGATTACGGAAAGTGTGCGTCAAGCGGATCCTCACTGGAATGGGTCCGACCTGGAGGGGCTCCAACTAGCCCTGACCCGCGGGTGGTCTTCTAAGAAAGGTCAAGATGGTTCCGGATATGGGCTATATTTAATGCGACGTATTGTCGAGAATCAAGGGATGACTAGTCGCATGACCTTAATCAGCGGGGCGGCTTGTGCCCGCATTGAAGGCGCGGGTCACGGGTTTATGGCGATGGCATGCCGATGGCCCGGCACCCTCATTACGATGACCTTAGACTTGAAGACGGTGATTAATATGCAAGACATCGTGGGGGCGGACGTATTGGACGATGATGGTTGGGAGGTGGAAGAATGAAGGATTCGCATGGGGACTGGAATATCAACGAGATGTTGGGGACAAATGTGTTAGGAAGCCGGATTCAAGGGCGCCAATTGCGTGCGCTATTGCAAGACTTTTTAGAGACTGGTCAATCGGTCCGGCTCGACTTTACCGGCATTGAGGTGCTCACCAGTGCGTTTGCGGACGAGTGTTTCGGAAAACTGTGGGATAGCGTCCCGCATGATACACTGCGCCGACTGATCCGCTTAAAGGGTCTTACGGGGAACAATAAGGCCGTATTCCAGTTTGTGATCGCGGAGCGCCGAGAACCCCTGTAACCATGAGATGGACGGACCCGTAGGTCGATCGCTATCGTGTACTCTACCCTCGCAATCTACATAGACGGTGGTTTGAGAGTATTCTACCTTTGGCTACTCTACGACAGGCCATTTCCACACTTCTGTGAGCTGTAAAAGAGGAGTTTACGAGGACTATCCCGAAATTATCTAAAAGAAGATTTTTCTGGTAGCCAGCTTAGAAAGGATGTTCTCGTGAATCGATATGTAACGACTGCCGCACTGACTGCAGTCATGGCAATTCTCTACGCATCGCCCGTTTCTGCCTTTACCCAAGTCCCTATTCCCCAAGTGATTCACGCCCTCGGATCGGTCCCACGTAGAGAACTCCCGACCTCGCCGTTTTATAGCACGCGGTCGATGGCTAGGAACTTGCATGATTTGGTCAAAAACAATGCGACTCGCCAAGTGGCGATCGTGGTGGATTCGGCGTCAAATATTCAGCAACTTCAAGCGTATAGTCAGGCCGTGAGTACACCCGGGAACCCTTTATTTCATCACTTCCTGACCCCTCAAGAGGTCGACCACAGGTTTGGCCCCACGACCGCGATGGTAAATCAAACCGAAGCTGCCTTAAAACTTGCGGGTTGGCGGGTGACGTCGCGGCAGGGTTTGGTGCTTAATGCGGTGATTCCTCCGCATTTGGCGAGCCCCGGATTGCCCGTGGCCCCCGCCATTTGGAGCATCTCGGGGATCGCACCGGTTAAGGTGGTGCCTCGCGGATCGACCACAACATCCCATCGCGCGTCCACGCTTAATGCGACGCCCCTGACTAGTCGGGCGAATCAGGCGAGTGTTCTCTCCGGGTCTTTAAGCAGCACCTATAATCTACAACAACTACCGACATTCGCGGCGAGCCAAAGTGGAGCCAATGGCGACACGGTGTTTGCTATGAGCTGGAATCCCGGCTTTTCTACCAGTCTCGCAGCGGGTCTTCCGTTTACTCTAACGTTGGCTGCGGAGTCGGCCAGCGGATCACCGCTCACGATTACGAATGTGACGGGAGAGGCGGATACCACGAACAATATTGGGGTATTTGCCCTGTCGGCGAATAGCTATGGGGCTCGGTTTCCTGCTAGCCAGCATGAACTCTGGCAAGTGCAGGCGACCGCTTTTTCGGCAGCACCGGCAGGCGACTCGTTGCAACTTACGGTGACCCTCGGGGATGGCACGACTCAATTAATCGCGGTGACCATGCCCGAATTTACCGGGTCTGCCACCAATCTCACTCCGTTGACGGGAAGCCAGCTCAACACCATTATTGGGGCTAACCAAATCGCAAAGACGCCGGTTGCCGCGAGACCTCCGGTGGCGGTCTATGTACAAGGTCAGATCCCGTCGATGGTGGATTTAAAAACACTTATGGCACAGGAATCTTTACCGATGCCCTCCGTATCGTTTCAATACTTCGATGGGGCAACCCCAACCATGACCGATACCCAAACCAACCCGGAGTCTAATTTAGACGTTCAAGCGCTAGCCTCGGTGGATCCTGGAGCACCCATTGACGAGTATGTCTATCCGGCGAGTACTACCACGGATCCCTTTGTGAGTATGCTCACCACGCTGTCTCAACAGTCGACGGTCAAGATTGCTTCGTTTAGCTATGGATTTTTTGGGCAATCGACATCAACCGTGACGACGTTGGTGTCGGAGTGTAACGCGGAGGGGATTACTCTTATCGACGGCAGTGGAGATAATGGGGCCTGGGAGACCGCGTTGGGCGCCTCCGGCCCAGTTGGGGTCGAATCCAATGATGGTCAAGCCGGAATTACCACGGTGGGTGGATTGGATCTTGCTTCCCCGGCCACCTATTCGAGTAGCGGCAACTTAGTAGGGGTGTCGTATCCCGCGATTGCAAAATCATGGGGCGGCGACTATTTGAATGGGCTCCCGCTCGCGGTAGCCCAAGCCTATACCGCGCCAAACGCCGCTTCTACCGGTGGTTATGGGTTGTCCGCGATTCCGAGCTGGCAACAAGGGTTTTTACCGTCCAATGCTCCAGGGATTGGAGTGCCGGACATTAGTTCCCTGGCTGGCGACCCGGGACTCATGGGGGAACTCGGTGGGCAACCGGCATTTCTCGGAGGAACCAGTCTGGCGGCTCCTCTTACCGCTGGGTGGCTAGCTGATGCCGAAGACTTTATGGGCACAGGGCTCTCCGGCATGGGCAATATTAACCCCGGGATATTTCAAGCCGCTACAAGCCACCCGAGTGATTTTATTCAAGCCCAATGGGGCGCTAATGGTGTCTACTCGGTCACGTCCCCGAATGCAGGGACTTGGAACCCTGTGACGGGACTCGGCCAACCGATTTGGGATCGCCTCGCCTTGTTATGGGATACCGCAGCACCGGCCTCTTTTAGCGTGTCTTCCGGGACCAGCACCGCCAAGGTGGGGCAATCCGTGACCTATAGCATTACGGCGCTCAACGCATCGGGGAGTACCGCTGCGTTTACGGGAAATGTCAGCATTTCGAGTACCGATCCGGCTGCCACGTTTCCGGCAACGGTGGCCCTGAGTCAGGGTACGGGAAGTGTGTCGGTGGCCTATCATACGCCGGGGTCCGAGACCGTGACCGTCACGGGACCCCAAGGCTCTACGCCTGGGGTTTCTAAGCCTATTACGGTGACCTCAGGGTTTACCGTGTCGGGGACAGGACCCGTCACGGTGGGTAAGCCGCTGACCCTGACGGCCACAGGGAGCGGGCTTAGTGCTCCGGTGTATCAATTTTGGATTCAGAATCCGGCCACG
>JAKAAL010000910.1 GCA_021802375.1 Bacillota bacterium
TTCCGATCAAGTGGAAATATTGCGCCAACGTCTTTTGCACCTCAAAGGGGGCTTGAGTACTGGAGTGAACCAAAACCCGCCCATCGGGTAAGATTTCCAAGACCGTGGACCGCGTCTCCATGGCCCCGTGGTCAACTTGTGGTAGATGACAATCCACGACCGCAATCTCATCGGCTTGGGCCCATCCATGAGTCATCTCTCCCTTGCGCACCCGTGCCCGGTCCGCGATGTTAGTGCCGGGTTCCGGATACACCGGATTTTGGGCAATTACATAGTGGGACAGGTGAGGATGAATGAGAGGCGCGTTAGGGAGGAGGGCTGCTTGCGGTGAATTCACAACCGGGAGCGGGGTGTATTGTACCCGGATGGCTGCGGCAGCTTGCCGTGCGGCGTGTTCACTTAAGGCCACAACGAGTGCGATCGGCTCCCCCCAGTAACGGACGACGTCTCGGGCTAAGGGAGGCCGGTCCTCTAGAACCTCCCCGCAAAGGAGTGTTGTGTCGCCGCCAGTAATAATGGCTTGGACGCCTGGAATGTTTCGGGCTTCATGGGTATCGATGACTTCAATCTGAGCATGCGCTATTTCGGCGAGTTTTAAGGCCGCATAGGAGACACCCGGTAGAGTAATATCGTCGTTATATTTAGCGCGCCCGGTAACTTTGTCATGCGCTTCTTTGCGCGGGGTGCTAGAACCCACCACGAGCATGGTTACTCCTCCTTTCTCCGTATTCCGGAATTCTTGCGTATCTAGGCTCTCAGGGTTTCCCTGACTTCGATGAAGAAGAAAGTTTGTGCCCGATCAGTTTTTTCATGGATTCGGTGGGTTCTGGCTCTTGATGTGCCTGATAGGTTTGGTGGATGAGAGACGTCAACTCTTTCTCCGTGAGCGTTGCCACGTATCCCCAGTTGCCGATAGGGAGTTCTTGTGACGATTCCTGGTTACCGGCGTCTTCGTCGCTCAGCACCGCCTTCACCATAAAGTTCGGGAATGACCCGGAGAATTTGAAGTCTTTTAGTACCATAGCGGTCACCTCCAATGCTGTCTTATAGCATGAACCGTTTAGAGAAAAACCATGCGCGCATTATCGGCTTGCGGGTGGGGCGATGTGAGCGCTAGGCGCGATGTTTTTGGGACCGATATATAGGGAAATCCTAAGACCTTGGCAACGGTCACCCGGTACCAGGCTGGCCAGTCTGTACGTGCCGATGCGGTATGGAATCAAACGGAAACTGGAATGGTCCGACGCTTTGATGCCCTGATAGAGAGGACCCCGAAAGACTCCGATCGTTTTTTAACAGCGCTGACTAAGGCTAACGAGTGCCGATGGGTGGTATCGTGATTGCCAAAAAATCATCATGGTGTCGCCGACCGGAACCTGAAACCAAAGCTGGCCATATCGTGTCTGATCTAAAGTGGGGCCTTTAGGTGAGGCATCGACGATGATCGTGAAGGACACGACGTGCTCGACAGGATAGTTCACCATCCAATGGGAGGGGGCCAAGGCACCCGAAGATTCCCCAAGACCGCCAAAGCATCCGCATTTGGTTCGCCTCCCAGGGCTGAAGATAGATGATGAGCTTAGGGTGGGTATAACCCGGAGGCGTTGCGACGTCGGACCGAAGAGCCTCGACGGGGATAGGTTAGGGCTGAATTGGGGTGTCATTCACCCGATCCAAATGCGATACTAGTTCATAGATCGCTTGATGCGTGGGTACGGCCAGTCCATACTGCTGAGCTTGTGCAATAATGTATCCGGTAATCGCATCGACTTCCGTAGGGATGTTCACTAAGACATCTTGTAACATGGAAGAGCGATTGTGTTGCGTGTTTCGGGCTAACTCTTCGATAGCCGGCAGGCTATGGGAGATCTCGATCCCAGCGTGCCGTGCCACCATTTCGGCTTCTTGGACCAACGGGCTCGCCAGACGCCACAAAGGCATCTGAAGAATTTCGCCGTTGGTGCGTGCTGCCAATGCCGAAAGCGGATTGATGACGCTATTGGCAATAAGCTTAAACCATCGGCGTCGTTCTATGCTGAGGGGGTCTTCCCACTGCCACAGAAGATTGAGGGAATGGGCCTTGGCGATCAACCGTGTTTCATGGCGGTGACCAGTCTCTGCTAGGTAGGTCTCGCCGTGATGAGTGATCGTTGTCTGCCATAGTTGGCTCTTGGGGGAGTCTTGGCGCGATACGGCATCTGTCGTACTCGCGATGCTTAACTGGTTAGGATCTAGTGGAGGGATTAGCGCGGATTCTTGCCCCATTCCGTTGAGAAGTGATACCACGAGGGCATCGCCCCCCCATCGTTGAAGCCAGCCGCGCACCGAGGCCATGGCAGACCACTTGACGGCTACCAACACAATTTCTGGTTGGTTTGGGGGCTCGTCCTGCCACGATATCCAGTGAGGGTGGTAAATCCTTGTCTCACCACCCTGGTCTACGACACTGAAAGGGCCAAAGTAGCGGCCCACCATCACTGGAGTATCTGTATAAAATCTAGCGTAGCATAAACGGGCAAGGGCGCCGGTTCCCAAAATCACAAGATTCACGAGGTGTGGTCGTCGGTCAGCGACATAAAGTGGTCCCATTCGCGATCCGTGACATGATAGCTCTCTTGGTCGTTGGGGAATGTTCGTGCCTCGACCTGTTCGCGAAATTTGGTGAGTCCATCCACGATGGTCGTGCGAAGATCAGCAAACGGTCGAGCAAATTTGGGATAGCCGGACGAAAGGCCCAGACAATCATGAAACACCAAGACTTGGCCATCACAGCCCGCACCGGCACCAATCCCAATCGTAGGAATGGATATGGCGTCCGTCACGTAGGTGGCTACTCGATCCGGTATGCCCTCTAGCACAATGGCGGCGACTCCGGC
>JAKAAL010000911.1 GCA_021802375.1 Bacillota bacterium
CGCTCATTCCTGACATTGAGGTCGCGGCTTACCGGACCTCCCTGGCCGCCTCCCCGAACGAGGTGCTCCCGAGGTACCCGCACCATGGCACGAAGGAACAGCATCACAGCGAGGTCAAGACGGACATGAATTTGGAGCGGCTATCGTCCTGGTAAGTTTGCCACCAATCAACTCGTCGTCCATCTAGCGTGTCACACGTACAATCTCTTGCGCGTCATTGGCCAGGCGACGATTGGGCGGAAGGATGTGCCTTTACGAAAAGTGGCCCAACGCCGCCGTATTCACACGGTGATTCAAAATATCACTCGGTCGGTGTGGCGCCACGTTAGTCGCCCATGCCCGTCAATGCCGCATTCGATACGGCCGAGGCAATCGGTGGGGGCGAGTCACACGACAACTCTACGCCCATTTCGCGGCTGGCTAACCCCCACGTGATTAGATCGATTAAAAAATCCACTGCCCGAGATCCCTCGCGCAATTCGAAGATTAACGCGTACCCGGCATGGTCGAGGTAGACCATCAGGGCATACCCCGGTCCGCGAACCACCTCAGCACCCGAGACCTTTCCGCCTTAATATCTCGAGGAGATTAAGACGAGTGGACTTTGGCACCCTCCTTAACGGATTTTGAGGTGAGGTCTAACTGACTGATGGTCCGGCTCCCTATGATTGTAGTAGATAACACAATGATAGCGAGACCTCCGGTCACTAGACCACCCCGAATTCCTAGCCAGACGTCTAATGCCCCGGCTAATATGTACCCTAATGGATTCGCCGCTCGGGCCACCGTGCTTAATGTCCCCATGACCTGTCCACGCACAGCGTCTGGTACCATAACCTGCCACAGCGTGCTCGTGATGACCTCAGTAAATGAAAAGCTGAGGCCCAGTGCCATATAGAAGCCACTCAGCATCTCCATATTGTAAGACAGTCCGAGTCCAACTATGGAGCCCCCAAAGATTCCCATGGAAACAAAAGCCGAACGAAGCGAGCGGCCGCGAAAAAAACGCGGAGCCAGCCAGGATCCCGCGACGGCTCCACCACCACTCGCCAGTCCTAGCGCACCGAATTCCCAAGCCACGAGATGCAGCAATTGGTGGGCTAGTAACGGGACCAGCACAGCTTCAACGTTATTGAGAGCATTGGTCAATGCAAAAAATCCTACGATCATAAGCATACCGGGATGGTCTCGGAGAAATTGCAGTCCTGACTGCGGTGGTGTCGGGTCGGAGTAAGGTCGAACGACACGGGGTTGTGGTTCTCGGGATCGTCCTATCCAGATAATGAGACCAACGGAGAGGATCATCAGAACGGCCGCCATTTCGACTACACTACTGAGGCGGCCCTCAGCGTAGAGGATTCCACCCAATGCTGGGCCAAGTATGCCGGCAATGGCCAGACCTCCTTGGTTGATGGCGGTAAGGTTACCTCTCTGGCTCAGAGGAACCATTTCTGTAATCCATGCAGATCGAGCTGGTTGCAAGATGGCCGTGATGGATTCTCCGACCAAAAGGAAGACCATAATGCTGACCACAGTTGACCCATAGTGGGTCCAGAGTGCAAATCCGACTATTACACCAACACGTAGGGCACTCAATGACAACACCAAAGGGTACCGGTTGCGCCTGTCAGCCCAACGCCCGCTGGGGATCAGGAGCAGAAGATAGGGTAATTCCAATAGGATGTACAATTCTACGAGTAGATTCGGACGATGGCTTAGTCCACTCAAATACCAGATGGTAGCCAAACTCACCATCGCCCGTGCTAAGGTGGCCAACGCGTGGCTAGTGGAAGCCACGACAGCAACACGCGGTAAACCTTTCACATATAACACCTCAATTATTGTAATATAGCAACACTATACTACAGTTGTAAGGATATGTAATCGGCTTCTGGGTTTCGTAGTATCATATACTTATGGAAAACGTGGAACGTCTTCTGAAGGCGTATATTGAAGCATTGTCGGAACCGACACGCGCTAGCATCCTCATGGAGATAGAAAAGAGTACGGAGTTGACCGCGACGCAGTTGGCGCAACGGCTCGATTTGACCGCGAACAATGTGTACCATCATCTTCGAGTCATTAAACGTTTCGGCGTCCTGGATGCGCCGCGCGTGGTTCCGGGCCCTACCTATGTCGAAAAGTACTATCGCTTACGTGCCGAATTAAGGTCAGCTTTTAAAGACCCGGGATGGTTAGACCGTGCCCAACGGGATTTATCGGTTCCCGCACGCCAGGCATTTTGGTGTGCCTTTGCTATGGTGGCGGGACAACTGATGATTCGCGCGGCTAAACAGTATCAGGCGATGGATCCGGCGACGTGGGAAAAGACGGTGTTACAGAATCAGACCGGTATGATTTCGCTGCGTGAGCTCGGGTCCTCCCAATATCAAAAGGACTTGGAAATTTTGCGTACGCAGATTGTCAACCACCCGGCCGATAAAGGCGAGGCGCATCAATATATTCTTTTGATTGCGGCGTTACCGGGAATTTGGGATAGCACTAAGGAGTGACATCAAAGGCCCTTCATGGCTCACCAGGGGAGCACTTTGGCGACTGCGTCTAAACTACTGCGACCTCATCGCTGGGGGTCCCGTGCTGTACTACGAAGATTTGGGACCCCAGGTAGCGCATACTGCATCTCATTTTGAGAGTTTTATCAAAGTAGACTGTTTCTAATACCGGGTTACGGAATTGACACCCTCCCATTTCTTGAAAGAGATTCGGATTCTTCATGATCCTCTTGGCCTCCTTAAAGAGGCTCAGCGAATGTTCCGGTCCCTCGTGCAATCGGTGACGGACGGGGACCAATGGCGCTATAAAGTTCTGGCTTATGCGCATGAAGTGTACCCGGGATGTAGGCGCGGAGAATTGT
>JAKAAL010000912.1 GCA_021802375.1 Bacillota bacterium
TGCCTTTGTAAGACAACGCGAGTTCGAGCAACTCCGCCCCCACTGTACCGCATACTAAGATGAGGGCTCGGGGATCCCGCTGCTTGCCAAAAGAAAACCATGCGGCAATCAGAAAACTGGGATAGATAGGCCAGTAGAACAACCCGAAATGCAATACATAGAGCAGCGCCCCGAGGACGTGATGATCGGCCCGAATCATGGCGGCCGTCATATAGGCCCCCGTGGCCGTTTGCGCTAAGTTCCCATAACTTGAATCCAGAAAATAGAGTGCATTCTTCATAATCGCCCAATTAAAGTAAATCCAAACCCCTCCCGTAAAGACCACGGGAACTCCGAAAAGAATCGCGGACCCGCGCAATTCCGCCATCGTCGCCTGGCCCCACCGCCCCACGACGAGAGCGAACAGCAGTAAGGCCCCAAATGGGACTGCTTCGTAGCGCATCCCAAACCCTGCCGTTAACCAAAGGGCCCCGGCAATTAAGCGGTGCAAAGACCTGGTGTCAATGTAGTCTAAAAGGCCGCTGTACGTTCCCAAAATGCACGCGACCCACATCACATCACTCATGCCGTTAGCGGCGTACAGGACGATGAGGGGATCCAGCATAAAAGACAGAGTTAACACGATGCGCAACACCCGCGATACTCCCAGGCGATCGATAATATGATCGAGGTGGTATACCGCAATAGCTCCCAAAAGGACCGAAATGGCCGATCCCGCCAACCCGCGGGTGACCACCACAGGAATCCAGGGATGCAGGGCGACGATCGGCAGTTCCAGCAAGCTCGGCAAAGGATTCCAGACGAAGCCAATGGCGCCTAGATGTGGGTTACGGCTGAACAGGACGTAATACGCATTAGCGACCCGCGAGATGGCATCCGATGCGTAGTAATGAAGCCCGAAGACGAGATAAATACTGGCTAGCCCATAGACGATAAAGGCGATTAGCGCTAGACGACCACCGTCCGTTCGAAAGAACGCTGGCTTTGCCCGCGTCGGGGTTCGAACGGTCTCGACTGAAGACGAGCGGGCTTCATGGATTTCGGGAGCAATCATCCGCCTCTGCCCACTTTCACTAACCTTAGTGGGTTTCACGATCGGACGCCAGTCAAGAACCAGGGAAGGCGCGATCATGATCCGTCACCGATCGTTGCCATCGTGAAGACGTTCTAGCGTGCCTAAGTTCTTGACTCGGTTTAAGTATACTGGAATGGTGTCGGGATCAGCGTATCAATGCTAGTCTCAAGGGCGTATCAATGCCCAATCTATCGAGTACGAAAATAGGTCTTAATGTTTGCCAAAAAGCTCGAGAAACTTATAAAGCTAAGTGAGTGATGATGCCTGCGGAGCGTAAACGTTCGGCGTTCGACTCGAGGACAGGGGAGGTGATGATGGAATCAAGCAGTATCGCTTAACGATAGGGCAAAGCTAGTGAAAACTAGCGACGCAAAGCTATAGGGGCTTCTCGCAGAATGCGAATGCCCGCCAGTTGTCGAACGGAGACGCATTCACTCAGCCGGTCCGTTCGGAGGTGTCCGCCCACGTTCTGTCTCCTTTGAGGAGGAAATAGTGATGGATGTTTCGCGCCAACATTGGTCGAGGACTGCCTCGATGCTGGGTTTGGTCTTACCTCTTGTTTTCTGGAGTGGAGGCGCGTCGGCCGCTACCTCACTGCTACCCTTGGCTCCCGTGACCACCGCGGTGTCTCGATCCGACTACGGGCTTGACGTCTTTTCCTACGATACGCAACTCAATGCCCCTTCGACGGTCCCGGCGTTAAACCAACTCAACATGGGAATGCAACAGTTCCCGAATGAGAACCAATGGAGTTGGGTCACCAATACCTACCGCACGGGAGGCACGGCTCCAGTCTCGCTCGCCGACTGGGGAAACCTCCTGCAGTCGACCAATAATCAAGGGCTGTTTATATTTAACTACGATGAAAATCCAACGTTTACAGGAGGTGGCACGCCCGCCGATGCGACGCAACTCACTCAATATATCGTCAGTCACCATTTGCCCATTACGGCCATCGTGATTGGTAGTGAGGAATACGGAGCGTGGGATTATACGGCCAATCTCAATCCTTCGGTGTCGGCGCAATATTATGCCCAGCACGCCGCGCTCATTGCGCAGGCCATCCATGCGGTGGATCCTTCGATGAAAGTGGGGGTCTCGTTCGACCTTGGTCAAGGCCCCAACAGCCTCGCTTGGGACCAAACGGTTCTGCGAACCGATGGCTCGTCCATCAATTTTGTGAGCATTCACGATTATCCCAATCAATCGCTGCTCAGTAACTCAGGTCTCCTCTCCGCGTTGCCGTCTGAGATCGGTCAGGCGATGCAGTTTGTGCACGGCGAAATCGCGGCGAATGTTCCTGCTTCCTATGCCAACGGGATTCAAACCTGGGTCACCGAGTACAATCCCTACGGCGAACCCGGGCCGCAGTCGATAGCGCCGGTGTACGGAGCCGCCATGGTGGAAAGTGCGATGCTGTGGAAAGCACTGGGAGCCAGCAAACTATTCCTTTGGAGTTATGACGGTCAGGCTCATGTCGCGACTCCAGGGTGGCCTGTGGCGACCAGCGCCACACAACCTTATGGGCTGTTTGCGCTAGCAGGAGATGGGCAAACGCCCGAGCTTCCCATTAACACCTTGTACCCTTCAGGCATGGCCTTAGCCGAGTATATGAATGCCATCGGGGCGGGGTCGACGCTGTCGGTGTGGATGACGTCGAATGCCATCGTGGGCCAAGTTGGGACGGGTGTATCGGCCCAGGTATTTGCTATCAATACCAGCGCCCAGAATCAATCCCTCCCTTTATCCACCACGACATTGACCCTGCCCGCCGCTTCTTTGCAGACAGCAACGGGTC
>JAKAAL010000913.1 GCA_021802375.1 Bacillota bacterium
TTTGGCAGTCCGATCGCGATGGGACTGGTGCTGGGTCTGACTGGGTGGGGAGGGCTGGCCCGGGCCGTACGTTCGCAGACTCTATCTCTGCGCGAGCGAGGATTCATCGAGGCTGCCCGCGGCCTCGGCTTGTCTAATTCCCATATCATCACGCGTGAAATTTTGCCCAATATCTCGCCTTACATCGCCATGAACCTATTGTTGTCCGTGACTGGAGGCATTTATGCTGAAGTCGGGCTCTTCTTTTTGGGAGTCATTCCGTTCCAATCGAACAACTGGGGCGTTATGTTGAATCTGGCCTTTAGCAACGGTGCCATGTATACCCCTCAATCTCTGCTCTATATGGTTTCTCCGATGGCTTGTATTTTACTGGTGACCTTTGGCATCGTGCTAACGTTGGATGCGTTTGATGAGATCTTGAATCCGCGTCTAAGGGAGGGATAGCCATGAGCGCTAAACTGACGGATCGCTCGCAACAGGACTTTGGCCTATCCCCCGAGGTGGCGTGTCAGGTTCGCGACCTGAACGTGACGTACCGCGTGGATGGCCGTGAGCTGTCTGCCTTGCGTGAAGTCTCTCTCGACATTCGGCAGGGGCAGATCACGGCGGTCATCGGCGAGTCCGGCTCCGGTAAATCCACTTTGGCCCTGGCCTTGATGAATGCGGTCTCGAGTCCGGGACGGATTGCGTCTGGCAGCGTGACCTACCGGGGTCTCGGCGAAGTGACCCGGATGCGGGGGGAAGAGCTTCGACGCGTGCGCGGCAAGGCGATTAGCATGGTGTTCCAGGCCTCGCAGAATTCGATGAACCCATTGACGCGGATAGGGGCGCAGCTATTGGATTTGGCCCGTTCTCATGATTTGCCTAATCCGCGAGCGGTGCTGCGTGAAGCGGGAGACTTGGCCTCTCGTATGTCGCTGGATGCGGATCGGGTGTTGACTTCCTACCAACATCAGTTGTCTGGTGGGATGCGGCAGCGGGTGGGCATTATCTTCGGCTTGGTCCTGAAACCGAAGATCCTGTTGATGGATGAACCGACGACGGCGCTCGACGTCTTGTCGCAATCGTCGGTCTTAGAGATTGTGCGATCGATTCAGCGGGAGCGACAATTAACCACGGTACTCATTACCCACGACATGGGGGTTGTGGCCGAACTGGCGGATCGGGTGGTGGTGCTTTATGCGGGTCGGGTCGTCGAAGAGGCGTCGACCGCCGAGTTGCTTCGCCACCCCCGCCATCCCTATACCCGCGCTTTGATTCAGGCCATCCCGCGTTTGACCGGAGATCTCGGCGATGCCAAGGCGCTGGAAGGCCAGCCACCCTCATTAGCTTCGGTGCCGAATCAAGGCTGTGTTTTTCGCGAGCGCTGTCCCTACCGGATGGACGTGTGCGATACTATTTTGCCCAGTTTTCGGTTCGACGGCGATGGCGAGCATCGATTTGCCTGCCATTACGAGGAGGCGCGCCGTGATTGAAGTCAAAGAAATTACGAAAATCTATGCGGCCACCGGCGGCATGCTCGGGCAAAAACCGGTGAAGGCGCTTCGCGGAGTGAGTCTGACGCTGGCCGATGGGGAGGCAATTTCTCTCATTGGCGAGTCGGGCTGTGGCAAGACCACGCTGGGCCGCATCATGGCCGGGCTGGAGGCGTCTACCAGTGGGGACCTAGTGTTCGACGGGACGGCCTTAAGTACCCTCTCACCGCGGGAACGACACGCCAAATTTCAACAGGTACAATTGATTCAGCAAGATCCCTATGGAGCGCTTAACCCAGCGCGGCCATTGGGGGAAGCCTTGGCGGACCCATTGCGCTTGCAAGCCAAGAGGCTGGGTAAGGATGCGTCCTGGGTGCAAATGCGTGCTAAAGAGTTGTTGCAACTGGTAGGATTGGATCCGGCGAATACCCTTTATAAGTATCCGCACAACCTCTCAGGTGGTCAGCGTCAACGTTTTGTCATTGCCAGGGCGCTGACGGTGGAGCCCAAAGTTTTGGTGGCCGACGAAGCTGTCTCCATGATTGATGTCTCGCTTCGATTGGGTATTTTGAGCTTGCTTAGTGATCTCAGAAGTCGGTTGGGCATCTCCGTGGTCTTTATTACCCATGATGTGGCTGCCGCTCGTTACGTTGCTCCAAAAGGGACGGTCTGTGTGATCTATCGGGGTGAAATTGTGGAGTATGGCGCGACCGATGCCATTATTGCTTCGCCGGTGCACCCCTATACCCAGGCCCTTTTAAGTGCGATGCCAGTACTCCGTGGCCTCGAGGAGCCGGGACCGGATCGATATATTCCTGCCCAAGACTTGGACCTTCGCCTGGACGATGAAGGCGGTTGTCTTTTCCGGGCGCGTTGTCGGTTTGCTACCGACCGCTGTGCTCAGGAACATCCACCACTCCTGACGGTGGATGAAGGCAGGCGTCTTCATGCCTGCTTCTATCCCGAAGCGCGGCACGTGGTGGCAGTACCGATAGAAGGCGCATCATTATAGGAGGTCCGATGAACGATAAACTATCGCAACTCAATACGGAGCAATTAAATCTGGCGATCCCTGCTTTGGAGAGCTTGGAGACGCTGACCATGGTCGAGGTGATCAATCGGGAAGATCAGGGAGTGGCCATGGCGGTCCAGTCCGCGCTCGCTGACGTGGCTAAGGCCATCGACTTGGCGAGTGGAGCGATGGCCTTAGGCGGGCGCATGTTTTATGTGGGGGCGGGGACCAGTGGGCGCTTAGGGTTTTTGGACGCCGTCGAGTGTCCTCCGACCTTTAACGTTGATCCGACTTCGGTGCAGGCGGTTTTGGCCGGTGGGGACGATGCGTTTAAATGGGCGCGGGAGGGTGTGGAAGATTCGGAGGCCGAGAACATTGGCTAT
>JAKAAL010000914.1 GCA_021802375.1 Bacillota bacterium
GACGGTTGGCAAGTCGAGTTTTCCCATCATTTAGTGGCTGCAGCCCGCCTAGAAACGGCGCTGTACTTTTTTGGTTTGCATTACTTTGGATCAAGTTACGGCCGATTGTTTCGATGGTCAGACCGAACTACCTTCAACTGGCGCCAGCATAGAACACATTGGCGGCAAATTGGTCGGCGGGTATTGCCCGACGTTTTTGCCGAGTACCGACCGGATGTTGTGATAGCCACTCACCCATTCGCGCTAAACGCGTGGGGCGCGGTCCGAGAGACGCATCGAACTTTGCGGGTGGTCGGGGTGTTGACGGATCTTTCAGTGCACCGATTTTGGTATGAACCGATGGCAGATGCCTACACGGTATGGCTGCCGGAACAAGTGGGGGACTTAAAACAATTCGGAGTGGCACCAGACCGTGTGTTTATGACGGGGATACCGATTCGCGCTTCGTTTCAGGAAACAGTTCCGCCGTTGCCAATTTATGATCGAGGGCCGATCATCTTGTTGGGCGGTGGCCTGGGTATGGGACCATATACTAGGATTTTACGGCAATTGGCCGCATTAGATTGGCCTGTGGTGGCCGTCTGCGGACACAATGAAAAGCTTCGATGGAAACTCTCGGAATATCGTTGGCCGGAAACAGTGACGGTTGCCGGGTATGTCGAAAACATGCCGATA
Source organism: Bacillota bacterium (assembly GCA_021802375.1). The sequence goes on from JAKAAL010000914.1 coordinate 676, forward strand.
TTTTTGCGTCATTCGCAGTTGGTGGTGGGCAAGCCCGGTGGGGTGACCGCGGCCGAAGTTGCTCAGTCCCAAGTTCCTTGGATCGTGACCCATTGGATTCCCGGGCAAGAAGAAATAAATCGCGACCGTTTGCTAAAACATCATTTGGCCGTTCGTGGCGATACTGGACTCACTGATACGGTGCACGATTTGTTAAAGTATGATGCACCTATGCGCAAACTGATGCTAGCGGCCCAAGAAAAGTGGGCGCGACCACTGGCTGCCCAGGACATCATACACCACCTCAAGACATTACGCTAAATCTGCGTCCGATTCGCCTCATGCGTTGATCTTGGTAATTTCACAAAAGATTTGGCAACGCGACCAAGCCGCGAACATTTTATTCGCTGGCGCCTTTATGTTTTGCGTGTGCATTCCCACTCTTGACAGACACTGACTATGATTCCGGGGATGAATCGGGATCGGCTTCGGGATGTTATAGGTATCAGGACAAGAGATTGGAGGTGATCCGTGAGTGAGACAAAAAGCTAATAACCGAGCGAATACCCGGCGGTGGAATCCGAAAAAGATTATCGGTGTCGCAGGCGCGATTATGCTTATTTCCGCCGGCTTTTCTCCCCCTTTGGAACGGATCGCTGACTGGCCAAGTCATCTTATGATACCTCAAGGAGAATCGTTGAGTCTTCCCTGGAGTGCTTATCTTCCGGTACAGGTAACACCTATAGGTCGCATGCAAATATCTAACGGTTTGAACCAAGTGACGTTGGTAGGGACAAAACCAGGGCATTATGATGTGAGATTTTCATTTTTGGGCAAGTTCTGGTATCGGACTATTCCGGTGGATGTGACGGCTGCACCACCATCGTTGGTGCCGGGCGGCGAATCACTTGGGGTGGTGGCTCACACCCAAGGGCTGGTGGTCACCGCGTTGCAACCGGTACGGCAGGGGAATCAATGGATAGATCCGGCGCAGGAAGCAGGAATTGAGCGGGGGGACATTATTACCCGGATCAATAGGCAACCGGCCCGATCGGACCAACAGTTGCAAAATGCAGTGGGAGCAGCGGGAAGCACTGGGCAGCCTTTGGAGCTGACGGTTGTAGGGGCCCGGAGTGTGCATCGACGGCGGTTGCAGCCAGTATGGGCGCCGCAGGTTCATCGTTGGGAAGTGGGTGTAGTAGTCGAGGACAGCGCCAATGGCGTGGGAACCCTTACTTTTTATAATCCAAAAACCCACCAATATGCGGCTTTAGGGCATAGTATTACCGACGGATTAACCCGTCATCCGGTGGCAATTCGTTCCGGTTATGTGATGGGGGCGGATATTGTAGGCGTCATTGCCGGATCCGGAACCACCCCGGGGCAAAAAATCGGGGTATTGGCCGGTGGATACAATGTGGCGGGCACTGTCATGCATAACGGACGATTCGGCATTGTAGGACACTTGGCGCATGATCCAGTTTGGGGTCCCCAGCGGCCAATTCCATTGGCAATGCCGGATCAAGTACAGCCAGGGGCGGCTCAAATTGTCACTGTGGTCAAAGGCCAACGCCCGGAACTATTTCAAGTTCGCATATTGCGCACATATCCTCAGTGGCAACCGAATACTAAAGGGTTGTTGTTTCAGGTTACCGACCCCAGGCTATTGCGGGTCACCGGTGGTGTGGTGCAAGGGATGAGCGGCAGTCCTATCATCGAAAATGGTCGCCTTGTCGGTGCGGTGACCCACGTCTTGTTAAGCCGCCCCGCCTTAGGATTTGGTTGTTATGCGTACTGGATGGCTCACCAACCAGCGTATAGCAAGGTTATCTGAAAAGTGTATGAAAATTTTGCGGATTGATGTTGCCGGCAGGAATTTTGGCGTCCGATAGAGAATTCGTTCGTCAAGATTCTTGCTCGTTTCACGGTATTAGACTGGGGGATCCTCATGTGAACCATTATTGGCTGTGGTTTCTGATATGGTTGTTTTTGTCAGCCTGGCTAACGGTAACGTGGGCCTTCCTTCGTTATGGCCGTGAATTCTGGAATCGGACTCAACCCCTAATGGCACATGCCTATTACCTGCACCAAATTTAAATAATGTCGAAACAGGTAGAAGAACGCGATATTTTAAATGATGACAGATCTTCGCAAGAGGAAGGAGATTAGGCAGAATCGTAGAAGGATTTAAAGGGGAATTAGTGTAAATTCTGAC
>JAKAAL010000915.1 GCA_021802375.1 Bacillota bacterium
CGAATCGAGGCAGTCGAGACAGGCCGTCAACATGTCTTGAGCACTTACCGCACGGCGAATGCGGGCATCGGCCAGTCCCGGGGAGTGCACCTCGACGCCAGGCCCTACAACCAGGTTCACGCTGGCTCCACGATGCAGAGCGTGACGGGCTAGCAGCAATCCCATCGTTCCGATCGAGGGATTGGTCAAGAGGCGCACGGGATCAAAGTATTCCCAAGTCGCTCCTGCCGTAACTAAAATGGAGCGTCCCCGCAAGTCTTTCGGGGTTCGTATGGCAACCAAGGCATCCATAATTTCGTCGGGCTCGGCCAACCGACCCTCGCCGGTTCGACCCGATGCCATGCGACCATATTTCGGACCGACAAAAACTACCCCATCTCGCCTCAACTGCGCAACATTGCGCACCACCGCGGGGTGCACCCACATCTCCGCTTCCATCGCGGGTGCAAATAGCTTCGGTCCATCAAATCCCAGATAGACCAGTCCCAAAAGATCGTCCGAGCGGCCTGAGGCGCTGCGGGCCAGCAAATCCGCCGTCACGGGCGCATACAGCAACACCTCGGCCCAATGGGCTAAACTTACGTGACCTAACGGACCGATGGGATCGGCATCCGACGAAAGCGCCACCGTTCGCTGGGTCAACGAGGAAAAGGTCAAAGGTTGGACGAACTTCGTTGCCGACGGGGTCATGATGACCTGCACTTCATGTCCCTGTTGAACCAAACGGCTGGCTAGAAACGCTGCCTTATAAGCAGCGATGCCGCCGCTGACCCCGAGAATGATGCGCATGATCTACTTAATGCCGACAGAAGGCACCCAGATTTTAATATCCCCTGCCTTAAGCTCCTCCAAAGCAATGGTTACCGGTTTCATGGCTAGACCTTCGCGAAAGGGAGGCTCCCCGTCCATAATCGCCCGCCCCCGTTTAGCGGCTGCCACCACTAAGGCATACTTGCTTTCCGTCTGTTGCCGAATCTGCTCCAATCCAAAGCGCTCGCTCACGCACTACCTTCCCCCTACTCTTCGTCTTCGCTTTCCCTTTGGGTGTCCTCATCATCATCGTCGTCCTCGTCGGGTTCGGCGCCCGCTTGCGGCACATCCCGACTAGCTAAGCGGTTAGCCACCGTCTCCGGCTGCACCGCCGATAAAATGACGTGGTCGCTATCGGTAATAATGACAGCACGCGTACGCCGCCCGTAAGTAGCGTCGATGAGCACGCCTCGGTCCCGCGCTTCCGTGATGATTCGCTTAATCGGAGCCGAGTCAGGACTCACGATAGCCACAATGCGATGGGCAGACACAATGTTGCCAAACCCGATATTAACCAATTTAATATCCAAAGCACGTCCCCCTTGCAAGGCAGCTGGATTCCGAATTCTGCCGCTCTCGCCAAGTCTTCATCAATCTTAGGATACCGCAGGCAATCCTGTCAATTCGCGGCAGGTCTCCATCACCCCGCATGGCGAGATGCTATAATAGCTGAAAATCGTGAACAAGGAGAATATCGTGCTGGCTCTCATGCATACCGTGTCGTATTGGCTGGATCGGTTCGGCTACCCTGCGGTCACGGTCGTTCTCTTGGTCGAAAGCCTAGGCGTCCCGAGCCCGTCGGAAATCATCCTTTTATTTGCGGGTTATCTGGTCTGGCAAGGACACCTCTCTTTTCCCCTGGTCGTTGTTGCCGGCGCTTTAGGCAGCACCATAGGCGCCATAGGCGCCTATCAGTTAGCCTTTCGCGGCGGGCGCACGCTGATGCTCACCCGCTTTCGTTTCATCTTCAAGAGCCCGGAACAATTACAGCGCTGGGAGGAGTATTTTCAGCACCGAGGCGATCGCGTCGTTCTTGTAGGTCGCATCATTTCCGGAGTACGGGCCATCATTTCGTACCCCGCGGGCCTATTCGGAATGCCCTTTGGCCGATTTACCCTCTACACGGCGATTGGTGCCGTACTCTGGCCGTTAATCGCCGTCACCGCAGGATTTCTACTGGGCCCAGAGGTGCGCCCGGGTCTCCTCGCCATCCATCGCTATGAGGATCCTGCCATCCTCATGGCCGTCCTCTTAGCCTTGGCATGGTGGTACATCCACCGTCGTCGAAAATCCCGTCAGCCTTAGCACCCGTTTATGCTGGGTCGTAGATGCCTTCACAGATTTCCACCGCGGGCCCCTCTAAAAAGATGCGACCGTCCTCCGAAATACGCGCGTCCAATTCTCCTCCGGGCACGCTGACGCGGACCGCGGGCCCAGCGCGGCCACTCGCGTACGCCGCCGCTACGGCCGCCGAGACGCCAGTTCCACATGCTAAGGTCGGTCCGGAACCCCGTTCCCAATGCCGCATGGATATTTGGCTCGCACTTTTAACCTCTACCGAATGCACGTTGGTTCTACGGGGAAACCAGGGGTGCTTCTCCAGCCGCGGGCCCAACTGCTGAAGCCGTTCGAGATCCCATAACGGACCAAAGGCAATCAGATGGGGATTGCCCATCGACACTCCGGTTACGATGACTTCGTTGCCCTCCACCTCAAGGGATTGGTCAATAAACGTATCTTCTTGGTCGCCCGCGGTGACGCCGAGATCGCTCCGACTCCAGCGAGGTTTCCCCATATCCACCCGGATACGGACCGCCTTGCCGTTTTTCACTTCGGTGACCTCAGGATAGAGCACGCCCGCTCCCGTCTCGATGGCCTGCTCTTTCCCTAACTGCCCTCGGTCAAACAGCCATTTTGCCATCGCCCTAAGACCGTTGCCACACATTTCCGATTCACTTCCATCGAGGTTAAAAATTCGCATGCTAACCGGAGCCGCATCGGATGGACCAATGAGAATGATGCCATCACTTCCCACCCCAAAATGGCGATCAGACATGG
>JAKAAL010000916.1 GCA_021802375.1 Bacillota bacterium
GGATGACTGCACCGTGAAGGACGTCCAGTATCACCTGTACGTGCAGCAGAAGGTGGAACGAGGTCTGGAGGATGTGCGCGCCGGTCAGGTGCTGAACCACGAAGAGGTTAAGCGGCAAATGGACCGAAAAGTAAACTGGACCGCGGCGTCGTTGATGATGGAAATTCTCGCCGCCGGCCGATCTCTATCGTTTCTTTCTCACCGCGGGCTAGGGTGCCCGAGCTAGCCGACCCGCATCTTCGTGAACTCATCGTGCCGCCTTACCGTCTTATTTACCGCGTCGACCCGGATGCCGTATGGGTCCCCGCTTTAGTTCATGGGCGGCGTGACTTCGATACCATGTGGGTGGACCAGGAGTCGTAGACCCGCCATTAGCCCTCGACCGATCTGGCGAAATTCCCGAACGAAAATCTTTGAGTAACAGGAAATGGTAATCTCTTGTGGTTTTGGTGGACGGGAGGCGCGTGACCGGATGAGCGGGTTTTTGCCCCATCTAATCAGAACGCTGACGGAGCGCGTGGATGGCATTCAGGCGATCTTGCTGTACGGTTCCCGGCAGCATCCTCAGGTCGCAGACATGTGGTCGGACTACGATGTATGCATTGTCCTTAATGCGTCGGCCGGCATCGATGAATCCCGATGCATTCTAGCAGTCAATGACATCGGCACCGTCGTGGGTCGTGAAGTGTATCGGCGAAGCCACTCCGTGCTGTATAGGACGGCCATCGAGTTTCAGTCGTCGATGTGTCTGTTGGACGCGACGGTGAGCGAGTTTCATGAATGGAATAGCACTGAAAATCGGGAACAGCAAACCATTCTGTTCGGACACATTGAACTCAGTTCTACCCCAAACACACCGGTCACCCACGCCGCGTTTCGTCCCGATGAAGCCGCGATCGATCCCACGTGGTTCAAATACATCGGCGCCATCAAGAAGTTCTGCCGACACGACAACCTCATCGGCATGCACTTGCTCCTGGACCTGATCCGGGAATATTTGGTCTTGGAAATGGTGGAGCGGGACCAGCGGAAGACGACCAACATCCATCGCTATGGCGACCATGAGCGTCTGCCCGGACCCATCCAACTGTCCCAGATCGACGAATCGAACACAACGAGGGTTTTAGACTACATCGCAGAACTGGCGGTTGCCTACGACCAGAAGCTGGTGTCCATGGTGGAGGGCTACACCAGCCGCGTTCAATCGGTCCTCAGGTATATCGAACGTTCTAAGGCGCATTTATTGGGATAGCCGACTGCATGTATTGGATGGCGTCAGTCACCCAGATTCGGGGGCAAAACAGTCCCGTAAAAGAACGTATCGATGAAAGTCAATATTTTCGCGAGGCGCTGACATTGCCCCCGCATCAGAACTTTGCGCCTAGAATTGCCTGCAGTGCCTCACGATGGGTGTGGATGAATTGGGTGCCGAATCGAGTGTCAAACTTTGTCGCGTCCAACAACACCGGCGACTGCCAAAGATATTGCGTTTCGATCAGTCCGCGCGCGGGCGCAAATCCGAGGCCCATCAACCGGACCACGCCCGGGCTCATTACGGCGAGGCGGGGGGCGCGTCCTATGACTTCTCGCGCTATATCTCGCAATTGATATCCGGTAATGGGGTCGGCACCCGTGACATGCCAGACGTCGCCAGCCGTCTGCACGTCTTCGGCGAGCAATCGCACCGCGTGAGCAGCGTCGGGGATGTGAATGAATTGATGAGCCCGCGACGGAGGTCCAAACCACCGCAGGCCTCTAGGTAACGGGTCCGTGGAAATCGCGTAAAAGTCCGGGAAGCGCGCAATGGTGATGGCGTGCCTCGGCATGGCCATCATCAGCCGCTGTTCGATCTTGCGGCGTATCTGCCCCTTGATACTCACGGGTTGCCGTGCCGTGGTTTCGTCTACGGGGTTAGTCGTGGTTGGGTGCCCATACAGGTAGAGATTATCGACGTACACATAGTGGGCGTGCGTGCCCTCTAACGCAGCCAAGGTACCCGCAATCATGGCCGGGTATCGACTCCAATCGTCATAGCGTTGGTTTCGCGCGTCCACCACGGAGTCGGCCTGTGCGAATAGCCGATGATGGCCCCCGACGTCCTCCGGCTGCAATGTCGCCCAACGTACCACCGGGTGCGCCCCCGGTGACGAAGCCCCCCGCGTTACCGCCACCACCTCATCGCCGGCCGTGACACACGCACTCACGACGTGTCGCCCGAGCCGCCCCGTGGCACCTAGTATGACGCACTTCATGCAGCCACTCCCTTTCATAGGACCGAACGGTCGGTCGTTACGCACGATAAAAAATCATACAGAAACGATGGCCTGACACAATTCGCGTGTTTGGCGTGCCAAGCGTGCCACCCCAACAGGTTCCATGTCGTGAGCGCCCACGATAACCTGATTGATGAGGCCGTTACAGGCCGCGACTAAGAAGTCCGCGTCCATTGGTCGTACGGGGCCACCTTCGCGCTGAAGGCGGCTGATAACGTGCGTGGCCCAACGGGGTGCGGCGTCCATGGCACTGTCTGCGATGGGCAGACGGGGAATATCCCTATGCCATTGCAAGAAGCAGAATCGGTACGCGGCTTGATGCATCAAGCCCCATAGCGTTAACTGTTCCGCCAAGTCCAGCACGTCGTTCAGACTGGCGTCGCATTCGGGCTTCAAGTACGAAGCCAGCGCTGCGGATTCCTCGTTTAGGACTTTCTCTAGCAACGTGGCGGTTAAGCTTTCCTTGCTGGGAAAGTGGGCGTAAAGGCTCGATTTGGTACGGAAACCAGCGGCCTCCCGAATCGCATCCATGCTGGTGCCCACGTAGCCCAGTCGATCGAAGAGTGCCAACGCCACGTTTAAAATCCGGGTTC
>JAKAAL010000917.1 GCA_021802375.1 Bacillota bacterium
AAAAAGGTGATTGATGGGGTCAGTGGCACCTTCGGCTTCGACGCTCGATGAATCGAAGTCGAATAACTGGCTTCATAGTGGATGCCCGTCTCTATAAACACCACTTTGAGGATGTCCACTAGCAGCACCTAAAATTAAGAGCTCCTCAGTAAAGCAAACCGGGTACCGTTCTCTAACGCCGGAAAATCATACACTGGCATCGCCTCTGGTTCTTCTTGGGGTGCCACTCCCGGATGGCATTTTTAAAGGCCCCTACGCGCTTTCGTTGTGGTGTCAACCGAAATTGCCGATTGGTTCGCCGTCTGAAAGGCAGCCGTTTGGTCAGCAACTCATTGAAAGGGCTGGCCGCAGCCTTGGTGATTGGCAGTCTCCTTGGTGACTGTCCGGTAGGATTGGACGCTGTATCTGCCTCCGCAAGGGTTCTCTTTTTCGACCTTATTCGCATGGCCGTGGGATTGGACTTCCTCCTACAGATTCTGGGTGCTCGTGCTGGTTCATCGGAGTAAAGATTCGGGATAGCCTCGGGTCATTGGGTTGATGAGGGCATTGAGAATGGATTGCAGCGTCGGGTCTTTCTCCGTGCGGGCCCGGGTTTCCTAATGCGGACGGCCTCGGCCTTCCGCATCCTAACGCGCGGCTTCGACCGCTGCCCACATACGACGGGACCGTTTACTCAGGTACTGGCAAAGGCTGAAAACTTGTCACAAATCACCTGATCCTGCACTTCGGTATTGGCCATTTGAGGAATCCATCCTTTCGCTTTCGTGACAATCGACCAACTATTTTTCTTTGCAAAATGAAAAGTTAGAATTAATTTCAACGTGACTCCTTTATGCTTTTGTGTCTAGGTATACGTCGGAGTTGAACTGTGCAGCAGCTTCTCGGCAGATATCAACAAACGCTTTTTCGCTTGAGGTTAAGTCGTTACAATGGGTAATGAGGCCAAAGTTTCGGTCGCCTTCCTTTGTAGAAATGTCTCCGTCCAATAGTTTATGTGAAGTCCAGCGGGGAGGAGAACCGGGGTTCAAACACACTGACCGTGGCAAAACACTGACCCCAAAACCAATTTCCACCATTTTTTGGATCACCTCCACGCTGTTGACTTCCATCCGGATGTCCGGTTGGACGTGGTGGCTATGAAATAACGCGTCAAGATCCGCTCGTAATATCGTATGTTTGTCCATCGTAATAAGGGGGACATTGGCGATCATTTCGACGGTTACAATAGGTTCATTGGTAAAATACTGACCGGGCGGGGCAATCACCCATAGCGGATCCGTAAAGAGCGGAATAATTTTTACCAAAGGTTTTTGTATAATCGCAGAAACTACGCCGATTTCCACCTGTCCCAGAGAAATATAATCATAGATGTCTTGACTCAGACCAGTTTCGACGTGTACTTCGGTTTCGGGAAAATACATCCGATATTGTTTCACAGCCAGAGGGACAAACTGTGCTAAGGTGGTTAAGCTCGCTCCTATGCGCAACCGTTGAACAGATTGTAGTTCGGCCAGTGTTTGCACTTTACTAAGAATCTCTCGCGCCTGTTCATATGCGGCTTGACCAAAGGCCGTCAATATTAACCGTCTGCGGAACTTCCGGAAAAGAGGCTCTCCTAGTTCTGTTTGTAATCGGTGAATTTGTCGGGAAAGAGACGGTTGGGCAATATGAAGCGCGTCTGATACTTCTGTTACCGTGCCTGTTTCCACCACAGCAACAAAGACTCTAAGGTCTTCTATACGCACTGGTGCCAGCTCCTTAATATAGCAGTATTGCTATGGAATTTCTCACAATCAGATATTAGACGGATACCCGTTGGAATTGTTAGTATTTTATCATCAGCTTTGGCTACAAGTCTACATGACTAAACACGGTGTGCGTAGTCATTAGCACTTTGGATGACTGAAATTAAAAATTTATGGAGGGATCGTGCGTGCCTCATAAACACACCAGAGGATATAAGGCATTTTGGGCCCATCGCGTCTCTGGGCTCCTCATTTTGGGGTACCTGTATCTGCACCTATGCCTCCTGAGCGCGGTGCTACTGCCTTCCGGCTCCCATGACTTTAATGCCGTGGCCAAGGTCGTGGAGCAACCGATCTTTATTGTCGCGGATTTGGTGCTGTTTGCCATTATTCTGGTGCATGTCTTAAATGGGCTCCGGTTGATTGTGGCGGATTTTGGATGGATGATCCGGGAAAATCGCTTCGCAATTTGGCTCTCGATGGCGGTGGGGGCCATCATGGTATTGATTGCGGTATTGACTTTAATGCCGCACCTGGTGGGATAGGAGGAAGGAAATTATGGCAACACCATCACCCGTCAAGCCCGAGGTGTCGACCGCGAGATCTTCCACTCCTCCAGTCTCATGGGCATGGATCCTTCAGCGGTTTTCTGGTCTCTTGTTGCTGGTGTTTTTGGCTGGGCATCTTTGGGTGGAACACTTTATGAACGCGCGGGTCGACGTCATTGCTTCGCGTCTGACGCATGGGATTTACGACACGTTGGATATTGGTCTCTTGATCGTCGTGGTGTACCACGGACTCAACGGGTTGCGGGGGATTCTGAAGGAAACATTGGAGGGCCGGGCGGTATGGCTGGATTATACGCTTTCGTGCCTGGGTATTGTGACGGTGGTCTGGGGCGTCGACATTCTCTGGGCATTTTGGTATCATCGCCCGTTTCTCATTTTTTAGGCTACGAGGTGACAACATTGACAGTAACCGTCAGAATTGCACGCACCAGTGGAGAGCAGGTATTTGCGGTCGAGTCACTCGCACAGCAAACGGTCTTGGATGCGTTGTTTTACATTCAAAATGAGTTGGATCCCACGGTGTCGTTTCGGTGCTCATGCCGTGTGGGC
>JAKAAL010000918.1 GCA_021802375.1 Bacillota bacterium
GTCCCATGGCGGCGATGCCCAAGACGGGATTCTGCATGAGCGCCCACGCCAGGGCCGCGATCGTGGTCCGTTGAGATTTTCGCAACGTACCGTGCGTTGCGAACCACGTCGTGATGGATGATCATGGAATCATGGTGGACCTCCTCGAAAGAATTCGGGAACACAATTCCTTTCGCTACGGAGGCCACCCATTCCTTTGAGATGAATATTCCGACGATTTACGAAAGAAAAATGGGGATGACTCAGAGGGAGCCGCTGCTCATCGGGAATTAAAACAATGGATTGAGGGAAGCTGCTAGTACGATCACCCCCGTAAGCGGATGATTCGCCACGTGAAGGACTTAGACGTGCTACATGCATGGCCATCGATAGTCTCAGCAGTTGTCGACCCCTTGGACGGGTAACTCGCCTCAGGCGAAACGTCCGTGGCAACAACTATGCCGGTTTCACGAGGCGTTCTTAACTTAAAGATTGCCTGAGGGACTTATCTACCCAAAACCGCACCGGTGCTTTCCGAAATTACCGAAGCCGGGTTCACACCAATGGGTGACGACATTACGACATTATCCTGCCTACGGATTTCGTCGGACACGCCAGTTTCGCCATAATGTTAGGAGGGCAGCTCATAATGAAAAACGGACATCGATGTTTATTGGGAAACATACCACTCATGCAAACGGGAGGGTTCCGATGAATCTTCACCCCATCCTTTTTTGGACCTTGTGGGCCGCGTGGATTATCATGGAATTCGTCGTGAATCTGCGGGCTCAGTCCCTTCGAAAACGTTCATCCGACGCTACCACGAAAGCCGACCACGGATCCGTGTGGTTCTTTTTCGGCGGGATGTATATTCTCATTCTCCCCGCGTTTTTCTTGTCCATGAACGGGATCGGGTTGATGCCGACGTGGGTCCCCTTTGGGGGAAACGGGGTGATGGCCTTTGGCATCACGATGCGGTGCAGCGCGATTACGCAATTGGGGCGTTACTTTTCCTCCACGGTGCAAACTGCGTCCGAACAAACGGTCATTCAAACCGGATGGTATCGGCGGATTCGCCACCCGGCGTACACCGGTGGATGGTTGATTGCCGTGGGATTAGGGTAAGGTTTAGATACGTGGGTTGGCGCCATCATCATCGTGGTGAGCCTCTTCGCGATCTATCTTCGTCGGATTCGCGTCGAAGAACAAGCACTCATGAGTCACCCGGGCTCATTCTATTCCCACTATCGCCAGAACACATACCACATGTTTCCAGGAGTATGGTAGACCGCCATGGCGTTCCTGGCGTAGCGATGTAGTCGACGCCACTACATCGCCACGGGACACTCGCCCCCGAAGCCAGGCCATTAACCTCATGAAGTAAACTTGGCATCGGTTGCCACGCACTGGATATGGGAGAACAGAACCCGCTGTGCTAAAGGGCAGTACATGAGTTTTGTCCGCAAGCGTGAGCGGCAGCCCTGGCGTGGGATTAGTCAGGAAGCCAAATAGACCGCGTGATGATTCGCGCGGAAACGAGAACAAATACGCGCGAAAAGTATGATTCCGGAAAGTGTCTTAGCGCACGGTCCAACACCGAATTCACCGCGGCCAAGCCCGTATGGCCCATGCGGACCGCAAGAATCCCTCCGCACTGCTCCGGTGGAAATTTTTCCCTCAACCGGAAATCCTGATAGTTGAGTGTGATCAACACCCGCTCCGTCTCACATGCTAACCGATACACGACATCGTCTGCCGAACCGAGCAAATCCGCACCCGCGGCAGATAGCACGTCGTGCTCGCGGTTCCGTAGCCACCTGTCCGTCTCGGCCCCGATGTTCTCACCCAACAGGATTCTCACGGAGCGTCGGAGTGAGCCGGTGCTCGGGACGCCCATTGTCCCACCGCATACGCCCCGAAGGCGACCGCTGCTCGGACATCCTCCTCCGTCAATTGCGGGTATTGTTGGAGGATTTCAGGGAGCGTCGCCCCTTCAGCAAGATAATCGAGAATCATTCGCACGGGAATGCGGGTCCCGCGAATACAGGGCATCCCGCCCATAATAGCCGGATCGATCCCAATTCGATCGTCTGCTCGGTCGCCGTGTCCTGCCACGCTAACGCCCTCCTCTCACCTCTTAACTTATTGTACGCCCGTTCTGACGGCGATACCAAGCCAGAATAAGCGGTTTCCCCACTGGTTTTGCGAAAATTACAAGCGTTTCAATGGTCGAGAGGTCGATCTGCCGGTGGACCAGCACATGCTAGTCTCGCTGATTGCACCTCGCCTGCTGTATGTCACCAGTGCCTCCATGGATGAGTGGGCCGATCCCCTTGCGGAATTCTTATCGGTGACCAGGCAACGTCCCGTCTACCAGTTGTACGGGTTCCAGGATTGATGTTCAGGGGGGACCCCTATCCGAACATTCCGCTCGTGGGTGACCGCTCGGATATCACATGCGCACGGAAAATCACGGTTTAACGGAGTTTGACTGGAAATGTCTGATTGCATTTGCCGATACGCATTTGTGACCGAATGAGGCGGCCCCTCGGTGCCGACATGGGCCAGGGGTCATGAAATGGGCATCGACATTGGCTTAGCCAAAACGCTTCGGAACCTTAAGTGCTGAAAAGCATTGCAGTCCGGACGCTGAGAGGGGCGGTGCGCCGTCGAGCGACGGAGCCTTTAGGGAGTGAAGACCGCGAAGTTGCCGTCAAAAACCACGAACTCTGAGTTCACTCCCTCCTAGACTGGTTTGGACTGGCGTCGCCGGGATCTGCCGACGAGGTGCCATGTGCTCACCCGATCCTGATCAAGCGAGAGATCCGTTTGGAAGCGTCGAGGCACCGGTGACCTGGCTCCGTCAGTGGCTCGCGAG
>JAKAAL010000919.1 GCA_021802375.1 Bacillota bacterium
CTCCCGGGCCATTCGCAGTGCCGCCGATGGGCCATACTACCGGGTTCTCAACCAAAAAGTCAATGTGTGGCGCGATCACGGAGGGATTGCACAATTTTCCTGTGCCGCCGCGTTAGCCAACATCGCTCGCACGCTATCGGGCGCCGACGGCGTTCGTTTGTTTCATGACCACCTCTTGTGGAAGATGCCTGGCGATTCCAAGGCGACCCCCTGGCACCAGGATTTGCCATTTTGGCCCCTGGACAATCCGCATGCCTTATCCATCTGGATACCGGTAGATGATGTCGATGAAACCAACGGATGTATGATGTTCGTTCCTAAATCCCAGCAGGCCGGTCAACTGAAGGCCATCAGCTTAGTCGAACCGGAAGACTTATTCGAGTACGCCCGAGCGGCCGGGGTGACCTCGGAAAAACCTCTGATCGCCCGTTTGCGTGCGGGCAGCTCGACCGTGCACTCCGGCCTTACCTTCCATTATGCGCACGCCAACCAGACCGACCGTCCACGTCGGGCATTGGCCCTCATCTACCTTCCCGAGGGAACCCGGTACAACGGACGTCGCCATGTCGTCACCGATGACGTCGGCCTTCTACCCGGTGAACCGTTCCACGGCGGTCTCTTCCCCAAATTAGCATAAATACCCACGTCAACGAAGTCTGTATGGTCGGATAAAGCTCCCTTTTTTGGACCCAGTCCAGCAAACTCACTCACTGTCGTCAATTTACCGGCAGCCTCCATCGAACTGGAAAACGGTGAGGGTCGCCTTGAATACCGAAAGCCCTGCAGCATCAATACAGCCGCGGCCCAAAATGGCCTCGACCGTATTGATGCCGATACTTGGCACATCGCGCTTTTTTAGGCCTTTACCCAGGGGGTCCCGATCGCAGCATATTGCGGTAGATGCCTGGGACCGATCCCTCGATGACAGTCGCGCCTACGGCCTTGGCATAGAACTCCATGGGACCTGCGCCACCGATGATGGCGTACCCATAGCCCTCTGCGGCCATCGCGTGTAATGCCAAAAGCAACAAAGCTCGCCCGATGCCCTGGTTGCGCTGGTCAGGATGCACCCCCGTAGGGCCGAAGAAATCCTTGGTGGTCGCATCATAGCAAGCAAATCCCACTATGCCTTCTTCGTGGGTTTGAGCCACGAAGCACGAAACCGGGGTGCGACTAAAGGACACCTCGCACTCATCACTCCAAGCCCATCCGAAAACGTCGCGCACCCAGGGGACCACCGCATGCTTTTCAGGCGCGATGGCCCGGCGAAGCGTGATCCCCCGCTCAGCATATGTTTGCACCAGTCCATCTATCCCTGGCAACTCATAGAGCTTTACTAACATGTCAGGCATGGCAAACTTCCTCCTAGCTCAATCTCGCCCATCCTCTATCCGATGCGATTCTCGAAAACAGTACTCGAGTCCCAATGTTCGGCCCGAGAGCGCGGCGGGGCGCCTCCCCAGATATCTTTGGGTTATCGAGGGGAACTCCATGCCAAGCAATCGCTGCGTCCCACTAATGTCCTCTGAGACCTCTCTTCTCCGTGCGCCTTCTTCAGCGTACATCACAAACGAGTGGTCCGGTAGCTACCGGGGGACCTGCGCTGGCACCTCAGAGTCCTCGACGAAAAATGGGGATCCCTTATCCCGTTCTTCATTAAAAATTGGCGGATGTACGAAGGCATAGCGGGCAAACCAGCCACGATCGTTGAGCCCAATATCTATCGAAGGCTCGTCACCGGATCTCTTGCGATACCGTCCCAATCACTCCCGCCCCTTCTTCGGAAAAATCCGGATTCCTTTCTCTGAACTCCCAGTCAGGCGTTGGCCCTCAGGGCGAAAGCAGTGTGCAAAGCGCGTCTAGTCGACGCCGCATCTGCCGCTATCGGGTTCTCAAAGAGTCCGTGCTTGGCCCCATTCTCAGGAGGCTTCGACGACGACGCCAAGGGTTGAGGCGGCTCCCAAGCTCGCGCTGGGGACTTCGCCTCACTCCACGACCAAGGCCATGGACTCACGTGAGCGGAACCATCGCATACAACACTTCAGATCCGATGTTTCGGCTCTTGTGGCCTTTTCCGGTCACGTCCTCGGCGATTAACACATCCCCGGGGTTGACTATGCGCACGGTTCCATCGCTCGTCGTCTGCTCCGATGAACCCCTGAGCTGGATAACAAGCATACGCCGCGGTGGATTGTGAAACGGAAGATCGCGAAACGTCTTATCGACAACGGTGTGCATAAAGAAGACGCCCTCAGCCTTCAGCAGCGATGACATGTGCAAGGACGGGACGTCTTTGGCAATCACGTCGCTCCGATATGCGAGCGTACAGTCTTCCATGTGGGTTTCACCGTCTTTGTCGGCAAAAATTCGGATGTATTTCATCAGTACTCCCCCTTAAAATATGGGTTATCCCGGGCACGGGGGCTATCCCACCTTTCGATCGCCTCGGGTGAGCCTTTCGGCATATTTTCGCCAACTCCTGCCAAGGAAAACCAGGCGGGAGTTGGCAGAGCCGAACTCTTTGAGTCTTCTTGTCTAATGGAAAATTGAAAGGTGTTGGGGCACGTCGGTCTTCCCATTGCCCAGGGATTCGCTATCCCCCCAACGTCAATGGCTATTGCAACGATGCCGTGCCAAGCCTATCATAGGCCTGGTGATAGGTTCCATCTACCGACGACGCAGTGAAAGCTAGGAACTCGGCTTGCCCTTGAGTGCCAACCAGGGAGGAATAACTCGTCAACCACCCCGCCCTAAAGGGCGGAGCTTGCAGGTGCCTGCCCCAAAGCAGACCCCGCGTCTGGCCGGTTGACGGCGGCCCTACGAGCAATGTTGCCCGCAGCGA
>JAKAAL010000920.1 GCA_021802375.1 Bacillota bacterium
GACGAGCGTGTGTGAGATCCCTAATGATGCGAACCGCCATGAGAGTCCCCAGCGCTATCCATCCCAGCAAGAAGGGTTTATTTAGCATTTTCCGGCGAAAAAGGAGAACCGCAACGCATATGCTCAACAAAATAATATCGATAGCCGTCATAGCCTCCTCGTGTGAAAAGACAGCGAAGAACAGGTATGATTTAAATGTTTTTATCACAAACCGGATTTGTCTTCACTTTCGTATACTACACCACCAGTCACTCCGACGATACCCCCAAGGACTGCTGATGCAGAGGCCAAGGATAGCGCATGCCATCGCTCCTTCCTGGAATCACGGCAACCGCTGAAACACAATGCGGCTGCCCGCCACCACCGCGTCATCGAGACCCTTGGGGCCGGTCCATCGGGCTTGCCACACGTCCCAGCCCGCTGCCGTTAAAGCCTGGTGCAACCGGGCGGTTTGCTGAGCGACCCGCATGGCCGTATCCGTTTCCGAATCCTGGTCAAAGGCCAGCACGATGCGCTGCGGCCGCAATTGGGCCACAATGTCCAGCACGGAGCTCCACGCGGCAATACCGGGCACCCCCAGCACCGTGTGTCGCAACCGTTCTTGCGCCACAATCGCCTTGAGCGGGCCTTCGGTAATCCAGACCACATCGTCCACCCCGCGAGCCACATGCACGGGAGCCCCGGAAGCGGCGCCACCCGGGGAGGAAGGGGTGGACAGCCAGCGATACTTGCCCACGGTCGCGTGATCGACGCGCACATGCAGCGCCTGAATCAATCCGTCCGGATTGCGCACGGGAATCGCCAGACCAACCGGTCCCACCACACGCCACGACGGACCCCCACGGGCCAATCCGGGCACCCCATCCGTTGCCGGCACAACCGACGTGCCTCCCGGCGTTACCGTGGCCAAGTCGGCGCGAAAGATGGCGCGGGAACTCAAGCCGCGGGCTAACAGCGCCTGACGGTGCTGAGCTGTCAGGCCCCAACTGTGGAGCAAGGCCCGGTACGTGGCGTCCCGCACGGCCAGCGGCGCTAACGAGGCCGATGAGGAAGCGGACCGGGGGGCAATCCGCGCCGGAGTGTCCCATACCGGCGACTCCTGGCGCAACCACTGCAAGGCGTCGGCCACGGAGCACTGGCGCCATCGGACAACGAAGCCGATGACGTCATCCCGCATGGGCGAACAGGCCATGCATTTCCAAGTGCCGGTACGCGGCCACACCACCAGGCTGGGGTGCCGGTCATCGTGGAAGGGGCAGCGCCCCACATACCAGCTGCCGTGGCGTTTCAAGGTCACCACGCGACCAATGATGTCTTCGATGCGGATTGTGTCTTTAATCACCGCGCAATTTGCCATGGATGGTGTCACCTCAATCAAAAAAAGTGGGACCTACGAGACATCCGGCAGAGCCGGAGTCAGCACTCGGCCCGTGGATCAGCTTCCCACAGCCGGAGTCTGACGGCGAGCGGCCGGCAGGGATTCGGGATCGGAAGATGGTGTACGAGTCATCCAATCGGCCCAAAAGCTCTTCCAGAGGGTTTGCAGGGCGGCGAGCGGTTGCTGAGTTTCTTGTGCAAGGATCGTCCAATCAATGCCATTCAGATGGCTATGGATGACATATTGAGACAGGCGGTCGAGACTGTGCAAATAAACGACGAACGGTGTTCTTAAATGGCGGGGATCGCAAATCGCCGGCACGTCGAGGGCCGGGCCGGCCCACGGTTGCCACGGAGGCTCTTGGTTGGCGCAGAGTTCTCCTGCTTTATCCAACTTGTCACGCCAGGCATGCAGAACCCGCGCATTGTGTTCGGTAAACGATGAGTCGACATCGCCAACATACTGCACTTGGAGTCCTAAAGTGGTCGCCATAAATAAGGCGCCAGGAATTCTTACGGGTTGCAAAAACGCCTCCACCATACGGTGCCACCGGCGAATCTGTGCCGTATCCCACGTGGATCGATAGAGAAAACTGACAAAGGGCCCATTCTGGAAATCATGACCCGCGCAGGAGCCCACAGTGGGTAAGCCCAAGGCCCAGAGACGGTCGATGATGGGCCATAAGGGGGGATCGAGCGGCTGACCTAAGCCCGCCAAGTGAATTTGCCGAACATGCAGGGGTCGAAGAATTTCTTGGGTGCGCACTAAAGACGCCCAGGTATGCATCATTAACCCTCCTGACAAAGAAATGTCTGCGCAATCGGCACTAAAAATCGGTATCCTCCGGATCAAATGGAGTCTCCCACAAACCCTGGCGCACCATCAGCGCAATGAGAGCATAGTTGAGCAAGTCCCGGTAGCTGTCTTCGATGGATTCGTTAGCCGGGGCGTCCGTGCGGGGGACAACGCGGCCGGCGGCGTCTTGGGTGACAAGCAAATGCTTGAGCCGCTCAAATTTGTCGCTGAGCCGCACCAGCACCCCGAGTTCCCCAAAGGCGGCGATGTTGCCCGGCCCATAATCATGTTGCTTGCGGACCATGATGGCGTATTGGTCCTGGAAAATCCGGCGGACCACATCGTTCCACGTGCCCGGGTGTGGCCGGGACGGAGGGGGCGTAGACGGAAGAGAAGGAGAAGAAGGAAAAGACGATACAGGTTGAGACATGCGTGATCAGACTCCTTTGTAGTTAAGTGACATCCGGCGCGCCGGGGCTTAGGGACGGGAGAGCATAACCAGTGTCGCGTTATCGGACCAGCGGCCGAGCCGCAGAATGGCTTCGATAGAAAGCTGCCGTTGCACGATCAACGGCCACCACGGCAGCGGCAAGGGATTCAGGCCGTCAGTGGTGAGAATGAGCGTATCTCCGGCCTCCCAGGGCACATCGAAAAGATTCACCATC
>JAKAAL010000921.1 GCA_021802375.1 Bacillota bacterium
GTTCGTCAAGGCATGCGCGCTGAACTTACCCAGGGCGTGATCGGGATGGAACAAGGAGCAGGATGGCTTCTTCCCTGATCCTGCTCCTTGTTCCATCCCCGTGGGGGATATCCCTTTAAGCGGGTCTGACGTTCATTTTGGGAAAATGAACCACGGGTCCGACTCCATGCCCGGTGTCGGGACGCATGCCAGGCGGTTCTTGGGCCGAATTCCGGCACCCTCAAGGACAATCAATGGGTTCAATAAATCAGAATGGCTAACCCACTAACCATGAGTTTGACGCGTCCCGACGGCGGATCGTCGCAAGCGAAGGGCTCTTTGCCGGGGCCAACCATCTTGGATACGGAACGATGATCTCTTTATCCGCTGCGCCAGATGCTGATCCGCGCAATCCGCGAGCTATTTGCTGAAGATGCGCAATTGGCAGGTCACCATGTTTGCGTGGATTTTGCCAAACTGTATTTTCTTTAGAGCAAAGTAGCGCCACACGGTGGCGATGTTAGGCTTCTGTGGAGGCATGGACCCCATGACAATCCGCACACTTCAGCCTATAATTAATGGGGTTTAGGGAATGCGATAGGGATTTTATCTTGGTTTTTTCGCTTGTTAACAAAGGAGCGTCCCGCTATGGACACGATGGAAGGCGAGTCACCTGAGGCCCCTTGGCTCGACACCCAAGGGGTAACGCAGGCCGAACTGATGTCTGACCCCTATCCGCTATATCGAGAATGGCGCCAAACCCGGCCGCCCTTGTGGCAAATGGACGACGGCCAGTGGATGGCTCAAGATTACCTGACGGTGCGCCGGGTGTTGACGGAATCGACGTTTGGCAAAGGCGAGAGCGGGCCGACGCTGCCCCCGGAGGGTTATCGCCATCTTCCTCCGCTGGAGCCCAGCATGTTGGAGACGAATCCACCAGTGCATACTCGGCTCCGTTCCCTAGTGACGCATGCTTTTCAGCCCCGACACCTTCAGCGTTTAGAGCCCTTTATTACCGAACTGACCCAGACCCTGCTACGCCCATTGTTGGACGACGGAAGCGGAGATTTTGTTGGTACGCTAGCCGGGCCCCTGCCCGCGACGGTGATCGCGGAATTGCTAGGAGTTCCGGGGCAAGACCAGGCGATGTTCCGCCAGTGGTCGCAGGCGATCGTACAGGGATTAGACGGGACGTTGCCAGCCGAAGAGCAAGACGCTTCGCAACGTGCTAGTTGGGATTTGGCCAACTACTTCCATGTCTGATTCAAGACAAACGCAAACGGTCCGAACCTGACTTGCTAACGGATTTAATTCGCAGTGAGGAAGCGGGCGACCATTTGACCGCCGGCGAGTTGTTATCTATGGCCGAATTGTTGCTCGTCGCGGGTCATGAAACCACCACTAATTTACTAGCGATGGGACTCTTGACATGGATTCAACACGACTTCCGAGATGGGACAGTGGAAGATTGGCCGATGGCGGTGGAGGAAATCCTGCGTTTTACTTCACCCGTGCAGTTTGATGGTCGGAGGACGTTGACCGAGGTCCAGTTGGGTGAGGTTACTTTGCCCGAGAACACGTGGATTACGTTGGCGATTGGCGCCGCCAATCGCGATCCCAAGATGTTTTTTGATCCCGATGCACTGCGCTTGGATCGAACGCCTAACCCTCATTTGGCCTTTGCACGCGGCATTCATTTTTGCTTAGGTGCAGGTCTAGCGCGGTTAGAAGCGGTGCAAGCATTTCCTTTAATTACGAGACATCAGTGGAAACTCGAGGGAGTTCCGCTGTGGAATGCAAATCTGGTGCTTAGAGGGATGAAGCATCTACCGGTGCGAGTGCAGTAGAACGCGTGCTTACCAGTCCCTTCGGCATTGCCTGCAATCGAAATGGCCGTTTGCCAAGCGCTGTTTGGGATGAGGAGACGACGAAGGCACCGCCACCCTTGAGCCTTATCCCCGGAGCAAGTGGGCCTGGTTGGCGGGTCACTTTGGGTGCGATGTTCTCGGGCGTCTCGAGTGGAGGTCGACTCAAGGAGGCGCAGCCTTGGAACACACGCTGAACTCGGAGTCCCGCCATCGACTACGAGGGGCACTACGGGTACCACATCTTGCAGCGAGAGAGAGCCCAACTCAAGCCTAGTGGTGTGAGTTTATACTGCGCGCGGGTCAAACTTTACGTTTTAAGTGGTGATGGCAAAAGGGCTGGGTGAGACTGAACATCGCGGATTTTCTGGGCTCTTGCGCATCGACTGATAGACGCCCACACCAAGCGGCTGCTTGTTTAAGGAGGCTTGGCGTACCGAAGCATGGGGAGGGGGTATAGCCAATGCCGAACCCATTCGTTCCAGCACCACACCAAACGGAAGCCTCCATGCCGCTACCCAAGTGACCTACCAGCCGGTACCCATATCAGTCGAAGGGCAAGAGCCTCCGTAACATTAGATGTCCATAGGCGATTGGCCCCAAATGGAAGGTTAATATTTCAAGACTCCTAAGGGTTGCAAAACCGCCGTGATCGGCGTAGTCTTAATTTGTCGTCGACCCCAGGTAGTGCAAAAAACCCTGGAGACCGACGACAGCAAGTTTGGCCGAATATCTAGAGTTGGGTCAACTGATCCTTGATAACCCCAAAGAGCCTTATCACGAAATCGTTGATATAGGCGGGGAAAATGGGTTTATAGCCTACCTATGAGGTATTGAAACTTTTTAATATCTGCGGCTTTTTTCTCTGCCATCCGATGTTTATAGCCTACCTATGAGGTATTGAAACACCTCAAGTTCTATCGGTTCGGGCATGATAGTTTCCGTTTATAGCCTACCTATGAGGTATTGAAACCCCTATTTCGCCGTCCAAGGA
>JAKAAL010000922.1 GCA_021802375.1 Bacillota bacterium
CCAGTCCGAGGACTTTTGGAGGGCCATCGTGCTATATGGGCTGAACACGGCAACCTATAAAATTGCTTTAGCTTAATGCTTGGTACGATATGGGCGTGGGGATCAGATTGAAATTCCACTAGAGCAATTGGCCCGGGACTTCTTTTGGATCTATAAGGATCGCCTAAGCTCTGAACGTCCACAATTGACTCAGCCCAATCGGTGGACCGTTATGGAACGGGTGGTGGTTGCAGAGCGCGCAGGTACCGTCGCTCTAGACGAGGCCATTGCCCACGTGGCACGTGAGGCGTTCAAGGACGTTTTACCGCGATTCCACACGGTTTCGAATCGTCCACTTCCGTTCGCGTTCTATGTGTATGACGGAAAAAAACTCCGATTGAACGATGCCCTTTTTAAACTCTTTACGAACGGTGGACACACTGAGCTATTGGAAGAGACCAATTCGCGCTGGGATTTGCTGGAGGCAGCGTTTACCATGCGGCGGGAGCGGTGGGATCTGAGCAACGACATCCGGGAGGTGTACCTCCGAAACGGCTATAACCGGGCCAATGTCACGCATCTGCGTCCCGTTTTGAACGGATATCAGCACAACTGTTGCTTTTACTGTGGCGAATCCATGACAGGCGGGGAGATCCATGTGGATCATGTGATTCCCCGGCAGGTTATCCAGCATGACGAGGTCTGGAACTTAGTGCTGGCTCATCGGTTCTGTAATCTTCAAAAGAACGACAACCTTCCGGATCGCCGTTACCTGGAGAAACTGATCGTTCGTAACGAACACTTTATCGTCAGTAACCACCCGATAAAGCAAAAATTGATTGCGGCTCTGGGGGCAACCATCGAACAGCGTCGTGACACCGTGATGCGGCAATACCAAGACGCCAAAACCGTAATTGGAGTGGGTTGGGGAGGTGTTCGTGGATACCATCCCGAGAGCGACCCGCTACTAAAGAAATTCCACACGTTGTGGAGGACTCAGGTCTAATGGCCACTTACAACAAATTGGTGCGGGATAAAATCCCTGCGATTATCGAAGCAAATGGTGAAGTACCGAACGTCCGCATTCTATCAAATGAAGAGTGGACTCTGGCTCTACGAACCAAAATTCAGGAAGAAGTGCGAGAATACCTCGAAAACCCCTGCTTAGAGGAGATGGCCGATATTTTAGAAGTCCTGCACGGTTTGCTATCCGCATCTGACAGGACGTGGGAGCAACTGGAGACGGCACGTGTGACCAAACGTATGGAGCGGGGCGGCTTCGATGACCGACTTTGGTTAATTTCGACCGACCCCATTTAAAAGCGGGGTGCCCTACGACAGCTGGCCGATTCTGGCTGGGAGCCGCGGTGCCGGCGAGTTACTATGACTATGCGACTACTTTAGCGGAGCGATGGAACTATTCTGCGACACTTATTGAGGGGTTTGTGATCGGCCCGGAGGATGCGAAACAACGCCAAGTTCGGCTAAATACCTCCATGGACACAAAACGGGCGTCGAATGCTCTGAAACGAAGTTTTCGCAATATTTCCGAGGGGCTGGCGTGTGGTCGGTCCGATATCACCGGATGAGCTACGTCGATGCCTAGTCAAGTGGTATTTGGGCCGCGTATGAAATCCGATGAAAATGAGCGCTGCAGCTCCATGCAACCGTAAAGCGGGGAGCGAACCCCCTGGGCCCAGCAGTTCTTGCCAGTGACGTTCCAACATGAACTCAGGCGCGGTGAAGCAGGAGTTGCCTTCGAAGTCGCGAATGACTGAATTGGTGGCCAAAGGCAGGGTGATCAGGAGATAGGAGGTCGGTAAGATGAAGCGAGCAGTGGCTCTTGCAAGTACCGCAGCGCTATTAGTGGCTCCCATGCTGTTGGCGTCGGGTTCCGCGGCGGCCAGCCCATACGGGCAGCTTCACGGCAACGTCGCCCATGCGTTGTTGGCTCGTTCCGCTAAGCACGGAGCGGCCAACACTGCAGCAGCCATTACCCTATTTGTCGGATTTAATTTTAGAGTGCCGAACCATATGCCAACCTTGTCCAGCTATATCCAGGACACGCAAACCCCGGGCAACGGGTACTTTCATAAGTTTCTTACCGCCTCGGACTTTCAATCGACCTATGCGCCGCCGGCGAGCCAGGTGGATGCCTTGTTGAATTATCTAGCACAGTATCGCATCGTGCCGGTGACCGCAAACGGCCAGCGCGTGCAATATCCCTTGGGAGTGAATGTGACCGGCAGCGTGGGCAATGTCGAAAAGGCCTTCAACGTCTCGATCAACAATTACACCTCAGGTGGCAAGTCCTTCATCGCCAATGACCAGAATCCATCGCTACCCACCTCCTACCCATATGCCGGAGTCCACTATAACCTGCAGGCCCTCGTATCTGGGGTGGCGGGCATGACCACCTACAATGCACTAAGCGCACATATGCAGCAGCAGCAAAACGTGTCTGGTCTGGATAGTCAAGGCGGACCGGTTGGCTATTCCCCTCAGCAAATGGCCACGGCCTATCAGGTGTCACCGCTGTGGCAAAAGCACGTGACGGGGCAGGGCATTACCATCGCCGTGGCCACCTTGGCGCCATTTGTGCCCAGCGATGCGGCGTACTTTTGGAAGTATTATGGGATAAAGCGTACCGGATCCTTATCCGAGGTGGGAGTGGACGGCCAAAGTACGACGGCGTCCGGTAAAGGCCTCGGGGGTTCTGAGACGAGCCTCGACGTGGAGCGATCGGGGGCGATGGCCCCCGGAGCGAATATTGTGGTCTATGAGGCGCCAAACACGAATCCTGGTTTTATCGATTTGTATGATGCGGTGGCCTCTCAAGGAACGACGGTAATTCGGCC
>JAKAAL010000923.1 GCA_021802375.1 Bacillota bacterium
GTCCGATTAATTTCCGTTTAGCCAACGCCAGTCCGCGCAAGGAGAGGTCGTTGCTTAAAGCCACGGAACCGACGAACACGAAGGGCAAGGCATCCCTGTGGGAGTGTCGTCTAGGGCCCGCGCATTTCAGATCGACAAGATGCCGATCACCGTGCAGATGCGCACATGCAAGAGAAATCAGGAGCGAACGACGGGATGACCAAGGATCAGAGCTCGGGCCTAAGCGCGCGGGCAGCCCAGGAGTGGTGCATCGGGGATCTTAAGGACGCGTCTTCCCTCTCGGCCATTTCGTATCCTGGCCCCGGGGGCGTAGAAAAAGTTTGAGGCGCCGGCGAGCGTCGGCTCCGTTTGCTCGTCGCTCATCCCGCCCGACGATATCGACCTACGCTCCTTGGTACAATGGGAGGGAGAGGCATGAGCGGGTGCAGAGGGCCCGCGTCTCTTCGAATGAGAAATGGAGGGTTTCTATGGCGAAGGTTTGGTGGGTAGTGGTGGCGGCGGGCAGTTCGACCAGAATGGGAGCCCAAGGCTCTAAAATGTGGGCAGAAGTGGCAGGACAATCGGTCATGGCCTTCGTCTTAACCGCGATTGCACGATCAGAGTCATTCGAACGCGGGGTCGTGGTCGTGCGCCCGAGTGATGTGGAACCTACGAATCGCCTCTTGGCTGCCTTGGGAGGGAAAGGGACGTGGCTCGTGGAATTGGGCGGTCAAAGTCGAGCGGAGTCGGTTCGTTGTGGGCTGGAGGCCATCCTCCAAGAGGGTGCCATGGCCGACGATTTGGTCTTAATCCATGATGGGGCAAGACCGTTAGTGTCTCCGGATTTGGTGGCCCGAGTGATCCGAACGGCACTCAGGGATGGGGCTGCCATCCCTTTGATTAGTCTCGCGGACACCGTGAAACAGGTCAATGCCGAGGAACACCGGGTGATGGGAACCATTGACCGTGAACACCTGGGGTTGGCTCAGACGCCGCAGGGATTTCGACTGGGAGCGATTTTGGAGGCTCACCGGGCGCTTTCGCCGAGCGCCCGGGTAACGGACGATGCAGAAGTGATGGAAAAAAGTCATCATCGGGTATCTTATGTCATGGGCGAACCCACTAACCGCAAGATTACGACACCCGACGACCTGGTCTGGTTTCGTTGGTGGGTGTCCCTAGATTCGGAGCGAAGCAGGACAGGAGGATAGAATGCGGATTGGGCAGGGATTTGATGTACATGCGTTGGAGGAAGGAATTCCTTTAGTGCTGGGCGGAGTGACGATTGCGCACGACAAGGGCTTGAAAGGGGACAGCGATGGCGACGTACTTTGCCACGCCGTCATCGATGCCCTGTTGGGAGCCGCTCATCTGGGCGATATGGGCACTTGGTTTCGCTCGGATGACCCGATGGTGTCGGGTGCCCGTTCTTTAGGACTTTTGGAGAGGGCGTGGCTCTTGGTGCAAGAACGCGGTTTTGCCTTGGTCAATCTTGACGTGACCGTAGTTACGGAAGTCCCTCGCCTGGCCGATGTGCGAGGGCAGATGGAAGCCAATTTAGCCAGGGCGCTGACTGTCGCAGCGTCTCAGATCTCAGTCAAGGCGAAAACCACGGACCAATTAGGATTTTTGGGTCGGCGCGAGGGTATGGCTGCATTGGCCATTGTGCTGCTAGAAGAGCGCATCATCCATGCCGGAGGTATTGCACGACCCCCTGGCTGATTGCGGCCCCAAGGGCTCGCTGATAGGCTCCACTGCTGAGACGGATGGCATCGTGGCGGTTGGTTAAAAAGCCCAGTTCGATCGTCGTGGCGGGAACCTTCATTTCTAGCAGCACTAACTGCCGGATGGTGCGGATTTGAGGAGCCCGTCCAAATGTCCGGGCAAATGCGTGAGCGACGTCACTGGCTAATTGATGCGACGATTCACGTCCGGCGACATAATACATAATGGGACCGGCCACGGTGCCCGTGGGTTCGCTGTTGCTGTGAATCGAGAGGAACAAGGTGGCTCCAAGATGATGGGCCATCCAGGATCGAAAGTGTAAATCGTCGACCACAATAAATCGTCTCGCCTGAAGTGCAGGTCGATCACTCTGGCGAGTGAGGGCCACGGCTATCCCGTGGGTTTGCAAATCGTGGGCAGCGACAAAGGAAACCGCTAAATTGATCGATTTTTCTTGGATGCCGCTGGCCGAGATCGCTCCAGGATCGACGCCGCCGTGACCAGGGTCGATCACCACCAGAGGTCGGCCGGAGGCTGCGGTCACTGCGGCAGGAGGTTCCCTCCGAACCAATCCATAGCTGATGAGCAGTAGAAACAATCCTAGCCAAGCCAACGTTCTAGGCACCATCCACGCCCCCCATCGTCGCTATGAGGATATGTGGGGCGTGGCCAGAACATGACTCTTAGGGAGAAGCATTGGCTAGCGGAGAGTATCGAAAAACCTAGGGTGGTGGCGCGTGATGGCCATAACGATTGTCACTAGGGAGCAAGTCATGAAAAAACAAGCGAGCGCCATATCATACGGTCGACAAAATCTAGCAGACGCTCGCAAGGCAACGAATGCTGTGGCTCTTGGCGGTCGATCGAACGGTCAGCCGAAAAATCCTGAGCTAGCCCAAAAAGAACTTTACCGCATTAGGAATTACGGCTGCCCAAATCGCGACTAAAGCTAATCCCCCCAAAAGAGCACTCAATATTTTGTGGGATCGGTCATCGGATCGCATAGAACTACCTCCCCGAATATCTCTCACCTCTAGCTTACATCAGATGCGCTCCTGCCTCAGGAAACCCTTTCGACGGGTTTCGAGCCTTAGGGGGTCGCTGATTTGGGCGCTTGGTATCCGAAAGGCCA
>JAKAAL010000924.1 GCA_021802375.1 Bacillota bacterium
TATGGATGTGCGAGAACGGATCAAACTTGGAAACGACGAAGCCAAAAGCCATGAGGGCGACTCCGGTTCGAATCCAGGACAAGAACGTGCGCTCGTTGGCGAGCAGGGTACGCGAGTCAGGCTGATGCTGGCCGATGCCGATCCCTCCCCCCGCGTCACGATGTTTGCTCCGAATTCCAACAAGGTCACCAAGATATTTGATGGGACCATTCAGGAGCAATATGACCATTTGCATCAAAATTATACGGCGGCAGGCTTCAAGCTCGTCTACTGGGATCCGCCATTTTATACGGGGAAAGACCAAGTGTCCGATTTTGGAACATTCGTCGACACCTGGAAAGACTTACCTACATACCTTGAATGGATCCGCACCCACATGCTGCTTCTCGGGCCCATGGTGGCTGACGACGGCTTTGTCGTTGTGCACTGCGATTGGCATGCCAGCCATTATATCAAGATATTGGGCGACCAGATTTTTGGTTATGACAATTTTCGTAACGAAATTATCTGGCATTACACCGGCCGGCGTCAACCTGCCCGGATCCGGGTTAACGCCAAGCATGACGTCCTCTTAGTGTGGGCCAAGAGTGAGGTCGCCACTTTTAACCCTATTTTCGAGAGTTGGACCCGCGATGAGTACGTAAGAATGAAAAAGCAGGTGGTGCATCTCGACGAGGATGGCCGCGAGTGGATCTGGGGGCATCAAGGGCGCGGGAAATCGCATGCCTACCGAATTTATTTGGATGAAGCGGTCTCCCGCGGCCGTGCCATTGATTCAGTCTGGGACATGCCCATCATAAATACCTCTGCTAAGGAGCGGGTAGGCTATCCGACCCAAAAACCGCTAGCCTTGTTGACCCGCCTGATTGCCTTATGTACCAAGCCTGGAGACTGGGTCTGGGATCCCATGATCGGATCGGGAACCACACTGGTCGCAGCCGCTCAATCGGGGCGCCATGGATTTGGTGGCGACCAAAGTGACGACGCTATCCGCCTTGCCACCATGCGTGTAGGCGGTCTTAACTCATAGCCAGGCCTTAGATTAAAGAGGCCATATCATGAAGCCACGTCGCTCGGTTGACCGAGATCCGTGGCTTTTTTTTGCATAACTCCCCTGGATTCGGTAAATACCACTAGCACCAAATGCTGCCGGATAGAGCGACGGCCGGGGAGGTTGGATCGAATGGCGTACAAGGTACTAGGGCTCATTTTAGGTGCAAGTTTCTTGGCTTCGTATCCGGGAATTGTCAGCGCACAGGGGCAGCCGGCTGCCGTTGCGATCCATGCGATGGGCGGCGGAGTCGTGACGCGAGTCAAAACCACGGCTCATGGTGCCACCGTCTTTGTGCTGTCCCCGTCGGACCAGATGTTTTTGGTGCGGGTCTCGCAGGCGGGGCACATCCGTAGTCGTCAGCGTCTATCGGACCCTCGATCATTTTTGGCGACCTGGCCCGCCCACTCTCCTTCAGAAATGATGGGTTTGGCTGTGGATCATGCCTTGGCGGTTTTGCCCCAAGGAAACGTGGTCGATATTACCACCGGTGATTTCGGAGGGCTCCACGTGTGGAATCTCACCGTCAAGACACCAAAAGGGCCCTACCTGGTACGCGTCGATCAGGCATCAGAAGAGGTCATTGCGGACACTCCGGTCTCCACAACAACAAAAGTAGGCTAGGAGGCGACGATACATGCAGACAGAGCACGATCCCAAAGAAGCTCCCAAAGATTGGAGCCGACGGCAATTTTTATGGGGAGCAGCTGGGCTTACCGTAGCGGGTGTCGTGGCGTTGTTTGGCAAACGAGCCATCGTGGACTCTGCTCGCGCCGTCTTTGGATCACCGGTTAGCTCTGGGAAGATCAATCTCTATCAATTCGACTATTATTACGTCCCCAACTATATGACCTGGCGGGTCGGCGACTTCGTCGAGGTGTGGTTACAAAATCAAAGTCGTACCCACTGGCATGAGTGGACCATCGGGCGGCACGTGAATACGCTACCGTTTCAAGCGTTTGGGAACCTCCCCGCAGACGCCTGGGCGACCGACTTCTGGTCCGGAGTTCCGGTGACTTTAAGCGATCCAGTTAAGGTTGACAACTTCGTGCCCCACAATGCCAAAGTGACCTACGTCGGTCCCAAAGGTCCTTATCAAATCGCCTCGGGAGGCGACTTCAGTCCGACCCTACAACCCGGCGGTAGTATCAAGCTATCCTTTACGGTGCCGGATAAGCCGGGGCTCTGGGACTTCGGTTGTTTTGTGCAAGAGTACATCCATTACCGAACTGGGATGCGGGGCCAGATCAACATTATCCGGGCCTGAACTCCGGCTTATTAAATCGACGTCTTCAATGAAGGAGGCCCTTTACGATGGGCGACGTGTTGGGGTTTGTTGTGATCTGGGTTATTTTGTCACTCTTGGCGGAGTGGGGGCTCAGTGTGGTCAAACCGCACTCCCTCTATGACGTGATTGCCTCTCAAGGCTTCTTGGCCGAGCGCGCGTTCAATTTCCTGGCGACGTGGTTGACCCCGGTCTTTGTGTTTGTGGTGGTGTACCTCATTTACGTGCTCATCAGGTTTCATGCGCCCAACGGTAAACCGGAACGCAGTCGTGCCCAATTCCTTCGCAATAAAGGATTCGTGGCTGTCTGGGTGGGTTTTAGTTTCTTGGTCAACATCCTCTTTTGGCTCCATCCCACGAGTGCCGATCTGGAGCAAATGTTTTCCAGTGACATGCCGAGCCGCAATCACGGGGACTTGGTGGTGGACGTCACGGCACGGCAGTGGGATTATCTACTATTATTTGGGAGTGGCCGCTTTAACCTTTTCGTCGATGTG
>JAKAAL010000925.1 GCA_021802375.1 Bacillota bacterium
CAAGGGCTGGTTGTTGCCGGCACGTCGGCCGGCGCCTCCATGATGTCGCTGACCATGATTGTGGAAGGCGATGCGCGAGAATCTCCTACCAAAAATACGGTCAAGATGGCTACCGGCATGGGACTTTGGACGGGGGCGGTGATCGACCAACACTTTAGTCAACGGGGCCGGATTGGACGGCTGCTGTCGGCCGTTGCCCAAAACCCGGAAATTTTAGGGGTGGGTCTCGACGAAAATACCGCGATCGAAGTGTGCTTGGAAGAGTCGACGCTCAGGGTCTGGGGAGAAGCCACCGTGACCGTGATCGACGGCCGTCAAATCGAGGAGACCAATGCCTCGGAATCCGAAGACAACCAACCGTTGGCCTTAACCGGCGTGACGCTGCACGTGCTGCCACGGGGCTATGGCATGGACCTTCATACTCGAAGACCTTTTCTTGTGTCGAACACTTTATAAGTCCGAGGGGGACTCGTATTGGATATCGTCCAGTTTCGGTTTTTTTCGGGCCCAAATCGTCATATCCTCGCTCCTGCAGCGGAGGTGATGCTGGACCTGGGGGAGTTGAGCAATTGTCCTACCTCCGCTCGTCCCGACTTTGTCGAGCGTGTCTTGAAAATCCTTCCTGGACTGGATCAACATCATTGTTCACTAGGCTATCGCGGTGGCTTTGTCGAGCGGCTGTGCGAGGGCACCTATTTAGGGCACGTGGTCGAGCATGTGGCCTTAGAACTGTTGTATCTTGGCGGTGAACGCGGGGTGTATGGCAAGACGCGGGAGGTGGGAGGGCAGACCGTTCAAATCGTCTTTGAAACCGAAACCAAGGCGGGCGGATACGACGCCGTAAGGTCGGCGATGACCCTGGTTGGCCGGGTGTGGCATGGACCAGCCGATGACGGTGACTGGAACGCGTTTTTAGAGCAGTTTAAGGAACGCTTGGGCGACGCGCATCTCGGACCCTCCACGGCGGCCCTGTGGAAGGCTGCACGGGCACGGCAAATTCCCGTCGAGCGCTTGGACGAAAAGAACCTCATTCGCTTAGGCCAGGGGAAATGGCAGCACCGCATGATGGCCACCACTACGGACCGCACCTCCCTGGCAGCCATCGAAATTGCCCAAGACAAGGGTCTGACCAAGCGGCTTTTGGAGGCGGCTGCGATTGTCGTGCCTCAGGGGGGCCTGGTGCGGAGCGCCGAGGAGGCCAGCAAGATGGCCGACGAGCTTGGCTACCCCGTGGTGGTCAAACCGTTAAAGGGGCATCACGGCCAGGGAGTTTCTGTCCATCTGCACGCGCCCGAAGAGGTGCGGCGGGCGTTTGATTTTGCCGCCAGTTTTGGTCCTGAAGTACTGGTGGAACGGGAGATTTCGGGCGCTGTGGTTAGAATGCTGGTGATCGGGCGGCGCTTGGTGGCGGCCAGCGAACGGACGGTACCGAGCATCGTCGGGGACGGCGTGCTGAGTGTGAGCCAACTGGTCGAGCGCTTGAATGAAGATCCCAAGCGAGGCAAGGGCCATGCCAAGAGTCTGACCAAAGTGCCGCTAGACGGGCCAGCTCTGCTGTTCTTGAGCCAACAAGGCGTCTACCCCGATAGCGTTTTAAAATCCGGGCAGAGGGTCTCCTTGAGGGCGGCAGCCAACATGTCCACGGGGGCTACGGCGAGAAACGTGACGGACCAAATTTGTCCGGAGTTGGCCGCTGAAGCGGTCCGCGCCGCCGCTCAGATCGGTCTGGATATTGCGGGCGTCGATGTGATTAGCCGCGATCTGGGGTGTTCCCTCAAAGAGAGCGGGGGAGCCGTCATTGAAGTCAATGCGGCTCCAGGGTTAAGGATGCACCTTGACCCCTCAGAGGGATCGCCTGAGCCCGTGGCCGAAGCCATTTTGGATTGGTTATTCGAGGACCGACAGGGACGCATTCCCGTGGCCGCTGTGACCGGCACCAATGGCAAAACCACTGTCACTCGCATGCTGGCGCATATTTTGGAAGCGGACGGGAGAGTGGTCGGGATGGCCACGACCGACGGCATTACCATTGGCAAGACGACCGTCTGCGAAGGCGACTTGACGGGACCTTGGAGTGCCCGCTTAGTATTAAACGATTCGACGGTCGAGGCGGCCGTTCTCGAAACCGCACGGGGAGGCATCGTCCGAGGCGGGCTGGGTTTTGATGATTGCGATGTGGCCGTGGTGACCAACATCGGCAGCGACCATCTCGGCCAGGATGGGGTTGACACCATTGAGGATCTCATCCATGTGAAGTCGCTCATCGTGGACGTGGTGCGCCCTGATGGAGCGGCCGTACTAAACGCTGACGATCCCTTGGTCATGGGTATGGCGGAACGCTGCCGTGGCGAGGTGGTCTTGTTTTCTGCCCAAGGGGAAGGCGCCGCTCTAGCGGAGCACCTCGCCCAGGGGGGACGGGCAGTTTATGTTAAACGAGGCAATTTGGTCTACAGCCATGCCGAAGCACATTATCGCTTGGTGGGAACCCGGGTGCTTCCCGCCAGCTTGGGCGGCATGGCCACCATTAACGTAGCCAACGCGGCCGCGGCCGCGGCGGCGGCGCTGGCGCTGGGAATTCCTCCGCGCCAGGTAGCCAGGGCCCTGGCTCACTTTCCTGCTGGAGGCGAGGGTATGAACCGCGGACGTCTCGAAATGTTGTCTGGGCTCGACGTGCGCGTGTTAATCGATTACGGCCATAACCGTCCTGCGGTAGCGGCTCTCGAACATCTCTGCCGACGGCTTAAGGCGCACCCGATCGTAACCGTTTTAGGCTTGCCCGGTGATCGTCGGGATCAAGATTTAACCGATACCGCCTCTGAGGTGGTGACCGTG
>JAKAAL010000926.1 GCA_021802375.1 Bacillota bacterium
CCTGTAAATTCTAGCAGGACTTTCCTAGTTAGAGACTGAAATAGCATTCAAACCCGCACAGCGTCTCAAATTACTGTATTATACAACTTTTTCGGCTGAAATGATGCAGTTTTGTGGTGCTTTTTTCCACAACAATTTCTTTATTTCACGCCACAATTTAAAGGATTTTGGAAACTTTTGCCGAACTCTAGGTATTATCAACCACATGCCTAGAGGAGGCGAAAACAAATGGCCACACTGACCAAACGACGTGTGAAAGGCCATACCTATTATTACTTAGTAGAATCGCAACGGATTGATGGGAAACCGCGATTGGTTCTGCAAAAGTACTTGGGTCGGGCGGAACAGGTCGTCGCCCAACTCGAAGGGCAGCCTCCCGAACCCCAAAAGGTACGCGTGGCCGAGTATGGAGGCAGTCAAGCGTTGCTCCGGATGGCTGATCGACTGAGATTGGTAGACATCATTGATGCCGTAGCTCCGAAGCGCCATCAAGGCCTTTCGGTTGGGACCTATATGCTGTTGGCCGTGCTCAATCGCGTACTCGCCCCTTGCAGCAAAGCCAAATTGGCGCAATGGTTTCACAGCACTGCCCTCTATCATCGGTTGGCGTCGGTCCGCGACGCGGACCTGACCAGTCAACGCTTTTGGGATCACATGGGTTATCTGACTACCGAACGGATTCGAGAGATTGAAACGCAACTGACCCGACACATGGTCCAAGAGTTTAGCTTAGATCTTTCGACGGTGGTCTATGATGCGACGAACTTCTACACGTGGATGGACACCAACACGCCCTCCGAATTAGCTCAACGGGGCCACCAAAAGCAGCATCGCAACGATTTGCGGGCGGTGGGCTTGGGGGTGATGGTCACCACCGACTTCAATATTCCACTGTTTCATACCGTCTATCCAGGCAACCGCAATGATGCCAAGGAATTCCAAAGCATTACCGAAGATTTGGTGGCGCGCTATCAGGCCTTACGAGAGGGTTGCGAGGGCATTACGTTGATTTACGACAAAGGCAATAATTCGAAGGCCAATCAAAAAGCCGTCGACGCGAGTCCCTACTCATTTGTCGGATCGTTGAAAGCCAATCAGGTCCCGGAACTCCTCGAGGTGCCCCGCGATCGGTACACGTTGGTCCCGGAATTTCCTGGTCTCAGCGCATATCGCACCAAACGCACCGTGTTTGGCGTCGAGCGGACGGTGATTGTCACGTACAATGAAGCCCTCTATTTAGGCCAAGGGCAAGGCGAATGGGTGCGTTTGCGCAAACTGCAAGAACGTCTGCACACCATCCAAAAGCAAGGGGCTCGGGCGAAACGGCGACCGACGGTCGCCCAGTTGGAGAAACGGGTCGCCGCGGCCATCGCCCAAGCTGGGCCCCCGATTCGCTCTTGGGTTCAGACCACGGTTCGAGACACCCCCGACGGGGCCACACTGACCTACACCATCGATCATGAGGCCTGCCATCGATGGGGAGATGTGCATTGGGGCAAAACCGTGTTGTTTACCGATCGAGATGACTGGTCGACGGCGAACATTATTGGCCGTTATCGTGATGCTTGGCATGTCGAACACACCTTTCGGGATATCAAATGTACTCCATGGTTGCATTGGCAACCACAATTTCATTGGACCGATGACAAAATTCGGGTGCATGGCTTGATTTGCGTCCTCGCGGTGACGCTTGCTCATCTGCTGCAGCGGGAATATGCCCGTCAGAATCTGACGTTAAGTCTGGATGTCTTACTACGCGACTTAACGACCATCGAAGAAGTCCTCTGGGTCTATCCTGAGCCCCATGGGGGCACACACCTGACGCTCACCGAACGTACCCCGCGCCAACAACGCCTTCTCGATCTTTTAAGCATTCCGGTTCCGCAGTTCAAATCGGTTCGATAATACGTGTCAAATCCCTAAACGCCTTGCGCCGCAAGGCGTTTCCTTCTGCCTCAATCGCTAACTAGGAAAGTCCTGCTAGCCTAATTCCAGGGTTGCACTGGTGGTCGGGGAACTCGTCCAATGGCATTCTCAGCATTCGCTGATTGGCGTAGGCAGTGGGTTTTCTGGGTATGTCAATCAGCGAATTCCAGCCCCTTGGGCTGATCTCGGCTTTACGTCTGGCTCTGATTTGTGGTGTATCTGATGGCACGAAAGTTAGCCGAACCGATGACAAATCCAGTTAGGACTCGCGAAATATTAACTTGAATGATTCCTAAAGGTCATGGGTAGGTTCTTCCCTCGGATTTTCTATGGAGTCCGTTCTCACCAAACACCGAGTATTTGCTCGAGAGCGAATATAACAATAATCAGCCCGATAAAGGAGTTTTCGGTGCTCAACGAGAATCAACCTCCATCCAAATCTTTGGGGGAGGCTCGGATGATGGCTGTGGGACAAGAAATCCGTCAATTCATAAGCCGGCAGTATGCGAAGGTGGGGCCCGTGCTCAACGAAAAAGCGAAGCGTTTGTGGGCTGGAGCCACGGCGCTCGAACTGGGCTACGGCGGCCTGGCCGCCGTCAGCCAACTGACCGGACTGGCTCCGAACACCGTGCGCGCCGGGATGCTGGATATCCAGGATCCTGAGATCCAAGCTTCCCCACGCATCCGCCGGCCCGGAGCCGGTCGCAAGCCGATCGTTGAGCACGATCCGACGCTCGTGGCCGATTTGCTGGTGCTCGTCGCCCCGGCGACCCGGGGAGATCCCGAGCGACCTTTACTTTGGTCATCCAAGAGTTTGCGGAATCTCGCCACCGAGTTGCGCGGTTTAGGCCATCAGCTGAGCGCACGGACCGTCAGCAAACTACTGAAACAAGCCGGCTATAG
>JAKAAL010000927.1 GCA_021802375.1 Bacillota bacterium
AGACAACCATCAAACGGTGGCCTGGTAGTCCGGACCCTTGTTGTTCACTGGCGGTTTTAATGTAATACACGGCATAGGCCTCGACATCGGGTCGTACATGGAGGGCCCGTCCCTTGCGTGATCGCGGAGAGGTTAACAGCCGAATCGCGTGAGTTAAGAGACGCGGTTGATCGCGGTATAAGACGGCTTCATGAAATTCTTGCACGGTTAAGTTTAACCGTCGCGTCGCTGTACGAATCTCCCCGACAATATTTTGGAGGGTCAAGAGCTCCTCGGACAGTATGGCGCCCACCACAAAATATTGAGCATCTTGGGATTCATCGAGAAAGAGATACACTTACGGGACCGCCTTCCATGAGTAATCGTTGCGGGGTGTCCTGAAGCAATACCTCGTCGATCACGCAGGCTGTCGAACGCGGTCGCTTGATCATAGCACGTGACCTGGTAGGAGATCTTCATCTGGACTGATCAGAAAGTCATCATTAAATTCATTGATTCGGAGTTTCCATAGTGAGGCAGCAATGACCAGGGCCCACCCTAGACCGTATACGGCGTACGGTATACGTGGTCTCGCTTTTTCACGACGTTCTTTTCTTGTCAGGTTTGCTGGCAGGAACTTCTCGCGTCTTCCGCTAATGCTCTGCACCAGCATCACGTGGACCGTGTACGGTGTACGGTAAACGGTGTGCCGAATCACAGAAACGTCAGATTGATTACTCGCGTGGCGTAGGTTTGACGACCTCCAGCCTTCGCTCCAAAGCCGCGGCATAAGCTTCCGGATCCCACTCGGATTCTTCGTAAGGCGCGACATTGCGCGCCTGAATGGCGTGGAGCAGGGTCAACCGCGGCATGCCCACTTGCCCGGAGATTTCTCCGGTCGACAGCGGATGGGTCCGATAAAGATGGGGAGCGGCTTCAAGCGCGAGGCCTTCTAACCCATGCTGAACGAATAGCACTCGAGTCTCGGCCTCTGTCCACTCGCCCCACTGCATGAGCTGCTGATAGCGTGCGGCTTCGGTTGCGTTCAAAGGAATTGCGTGATGTTCCATGGCCATCAGCGGTTCTCTCCTTTCGCTGCCCGGCGGTTCAACTGTTCCGTGACCACTACGAGATGACGTGGGCTCGTGGCACCATGGGCCGCTAGCGTGGCCACGTAGGCATGGCCTTCAGCGACCGATAAGAGTTGCCGATCCACCAGTGCTACGACCCACTCTCCCACGCCGAAGATCGGCAAGCCGAGGGTATCGCGCCCGTATCGATAGGGTCGGTAATCATCTACCAAGGCCACGGCCTTAAGCTCTTGGGCTAACGATAACACAGCCTGATCACCCGGGCGAAAAATCGGGATCAATATGCCAGGATCTCGGATAAAAAGACGTTCTGCTTCGAGCGCGGCTTCACATAGCTTTTGCTCCGTAAAAGGTTCCGGCACATCAAAAATTTCTTGGTGGACAGCGGACGGCATGAGCAGAGGAGGTTGGAATGCCTTCCATAGGTACGCCACTAAGCCAACTTGGCAACATTGGCAAAACGACGTGTCGATGACCGCGAGGGGGAGTTGGATCGTGTGAATGCAGTTCTCCTCCGTTTCCATGCGCCAGTAGGCTGAGCATATCACGAATGAGGTTTGCCGAGAACATCCGACAGGGAACGGTGACCGTCTACCGTATACGGTATCCTTGTTTGATTAAGTGGATGGGATGCCGTTTACCACAGACGATATTCGAAAAGTTGTGGAGACCCTTCCCCGGTTATTGGGGCCGGGCATATAGATTTAAGTCCTCACCAGCGGTCACCGTCAGATGTTCATAACCGTCACTGAGACCCGCCACCACGATATTGGAAAGGCCTTCCAACGCACTGTGGAAATTCCTCGTGCCCATGGCCTTCAAATGTACGGCATTCACCAATTCAATCGCCGTCTGGCTATATTGCTTAGCATCGAACAGGTAGTTGCCATAGGCGACGTAGGTGGATGCCGTGGGAAGAATTGTTAGAACCAACCGATATGCCTGATTCGCCTGAGAGAAGTCTATTCCGCTATGGGCTTGAGTCGACAGGGTTGCTAGGAACTCCGCCAGATGCATCGCGGCCTGCTCATCCTGTTGTTCGGCACCGGTCTCTGCCACTGCTATCTCACGCGAGATCAGCTGTGTCTTTGCGGCTACAGACGCCGACATAACAAATAAGTAGCCCCCATACCGCCCACTAAAGGATGCTACTGCGCTAACGCTCCTGAATCATCTCATTAACTGCACGCACTATCTGCCGTTCTGTGGCACGTCTACGCTATAATAAGCCAAACGTACAATATTGTACAACTGGAGGATATGCCAGTGGATGATTACAAAGTATTGAAGGCGTCCGACGTCCGGCAACACTGGAGCAAAGTGGTGAACGAGGTCGCCCGCGACAAGACCCGTGTGATTGTGGAAAAGAGCGGAATTCCGGTTGCCGGAGTGGTCAGTCCGCAGGACCTCGAGTGGTTGCAAGAACGGGACCGACGCATGGCGGAGCTGCGGGAGACGATGGATGACATGCGGCAGGCGTTCCGCGATGTGCCATCGGACGAATTTAACCGTGCCGTGGATCGCGTCGTGCAGGAGAGTCGGTCCCGCACTGACAGTCCCCCTCACACATGATCCGGGTCGTCCTGGATACCAACGTGCTCGTCTCGGCGGTGCGCGCAGATCGAGGTCCGTTGTCGGTGATCTGCGAAAGCTGGCTGACCGGCAGATTTCAGGTTTACGTGTCCGGTCCGCTATTGGATGAAGTCGAGCGCACGCTCACGAAACCCTATTTTGCCGCGCGGCTCGGAGCGGACAAACC
>JAKAAL010000928.1 GCA_021802375.1 Bacillota bacterium
AAAAGCACCGGTGTACACGCCGGCTATTCGTCCCTGTGCGGTAATAAAGACAGAAGTCGGAAAATCCTGTATTCCATAATTACCGGCCACCGTTCCCGTGGAGTCCAACAACACCGGGTAATTCATCTGTTTGGCGCCCATGTAGGTCACGACGGTAGATTTCGCCTGCTCTTCATCAATGCCATAAATGTCAATTTGTGAACCATACTGAGCTTTCACTTGAACAATTTCCGGAATTTCTTTTTTACACCAGGGGCACCAGGTAGCCCAAAAGTTAAGCCACACCGGGTGGCCACGCAGACTCGAAAGGGTCACTACTTGTCCTGTCGTGGACTGTAAAGAAAAGTTCGGTGCTTCATCCCCGGGAGCCAAACCAACTGGCACGGATGTGGATCCCGTCGCCAAAGCCGCATGGTGAGAAGGGGGAGCGGAACCATGTGGTATCGCCCGCCCCACCAGAAACCCGCCATAAATTAATGCGGCTACCAACACCATCATCCCTGCCATGCGCCGCACAGGGACGAATAGCCGGCGTGTACACCGGTGCTTTTGCCACTCGCGGGCTAATGGACCCCTATTTAGCGGAGATCTTACCGTCACCAACTCGTTAGCTAAGGATACGCCACGAGAATCCGATGAGTCGCCACATGGCTAAGTATAGGACGACAGCCACCACGAGACCGGAGAGCAATCGAAGCATGGGGTCCCATCCCTGATGCAACGCCCAGCTTTCCCACCAGCCGGTTATAATCACCGCCGGGATGGTGGCAACCAAAGGACGAACTAAGAGATCAGTCCACATGATGTGCACTCCAGTAATCCGCACCGTCGCCAAGAGGTTTAAGAAAAAAGATAAAAAAAAGCCGATGGCCAAGGCCATGGCCACGCCTTGCGCTCCCTGATGGGGACGGGATGCCAAAATCCAGATGAGACAAACTTCTACACTGCTAGAGATTAGGTCATTGCGAAATGGAATAGCGGTGTGGCCCAATCCACGCAATACCCCGGACAACGTGATGTCAAAATAGAGAAAAAAGCCTCCAGACACCAAGGGAATAAATACACTCGTGGGTACTTGGGTGTGAAACAGAAGATCATCTAATTGCACTCCAATAATGAGCAAGATAGCCGTGACCGGCACCCCTACCAATGCAGTGGCTCCTAGACTGTCTTGAACATGTTGGCGTACCGTGAGTACATCGTGCGCTGCTTTGGATTGCGCTACTACCGGTACCAAATTGGTTGCCAATGAAAGAGACAGAGCAGTGGGAAAAAAGATTAAGGGAAGCACCATACCGGTTAACTTGCCAAACAACTGAATCGAAGCAAACCGTGTTAGCCCAGAGCTTTGAAGTCGCAGTGGAATCAGGATGGCTTCAACAACCGCCACCAGCGAACCCAGCAATCGACTGAAGGTTACTGGCAAGGAAAGTTTCAAAAGATCCCCTAGACGAGGCACCGAGGTCCCAGGTAATTCCTCAGAGGCAGGCCGCTGCCAGTATGCCCATGCCAAAATGATTAAACTGACCCCTTCGCCTATCGGGATAAGGATCACGGCGACCAAGGGAGCATGGGGAATTTGTTGACCGATGACATTGAGGATGGCATACATGATCACGACCCGGGCCAACTGTTCTGCTACTTGAGACGCTGCCGGAATTTCCACTTTTTGCAGGCCAATAAAATATCCGCGCAGCACCGAAGAAAAGGCGACGGCTAAAAGTGCTGGGGCGATGGCCCAGAGAAGAGGAATGAACCGAGAGTCATGGTAGATCGCCATGGCCAGTGGTCTTGCCCAAAGGTAGACCAACAGCGTCAACGGGATACTCACGGATAAAACCAGGGTTATGGCTAACCGGACCAAAGCCCGAGTTTGCGCTTGACCTTCCGCTACCATTTGGGAAACGGCCACGGGGGTGCCAACCACAGCCAATGTGACCAACGCAACATATAATGGAAATATCATTTGGAAAAACCCTAATCCTTCGGCCCCCAAAAACCGGGCAAGTAGCATACGGTATAGCAATCCTAGTCCTCGAGATGCTAATGCGGCACTGGTTAACGTTAAAGTGCCCCAAACCAATCTTCGTTGCGACGATTTCATGGACATACCCCCGCTATAGATTTATGTTCCAGTACTTCCATACTTGCGTATTATCGGGTGGCTGATTTTCCGCGGGGACAAGACCTCCTATAATGTGGCTGCTCTGAGGCATGATGGCTTCATAATATGGAAATCGAGGGAGTGGCTGCCCACCAGGAGAGAGACATCGAGGCTCTGAGCTCGTCAATTCGTGAGGTCGGGTGACCTCCCCAGACGGGGTCGATGAGGCCGCGGGCGCCGCACGGCCAGTCGTTCGCGATTCAGGGAAGGACTGGCAATGGTAGTGCAGATCCAGTGGATGGTGCCGTGACTCGTTTTCTTGAGTACCGTGGGCCTGGTGAAAGGCTAACGCTAGCAAGAAATGCGCAATGCGCACAAGGATCCCCTGCATCTCCTGCCAATCTTGCGAATACCAATCGGTGTAATGGTAACCTCAGTTCTTTTTCCCGAGAACATGTTTCTCAATGTTCCCCGATGCCGCACCATGCGGTGGCTCCGGGTCACGATGATGCCCTTCGAGAAGGGCTGATGCACGCCTTGGGCATCGCTTCGCAGACCGCATAATGCACCACCGTGCAGCAGAGTAGCCCAGTCTCAGCCGCTCTGACCCTCTTGTCCCCCGGCGGAACAAGAGGGTCAAGAGCATGCTGGCGGACTTATAGCGTTGGGACTATACGGCCCCAATGGCACTAAACACTCTCTCATCTTGTAAAATTTCAC
>JAKAAL010000929.1 GCA_021802375.1 Bacillota bacterium
ACCTAAAAATATGTGAGCACGATAGCGATTCGGAAGGGTTAATATTTGGTGCATCTTTCCCTTTGGCCTCCCATCAACGCCGCTACCAAAACCCTTTAGATAGCGGCTATCTGGCCAAAATCACGGGTTCCCTTATCCCTCCTATCCTTTGAGACCTCCCACGTTGATGCCTTTGGAAAAAAACCGTTGACCAAAGAAGAACATCACCAAGATGGGAAGCAAAATGACCGTGCTCGCCGCCATCAAAAGGTTCCATCCCCCGGTGTATTGTCCAACAAAATACTGCAGTCCCAGTTGCAAAGTAAACAGATGCTCGGGGTTTAGGTAGATCAGTGGCCCAAGAAAGTCGTTCCAGGTCCCCTGAATCGTAAAAATACAGACGGTGACCATTGCGGGCCAAGACATCGGCAAGATGATTCGAAAAATTGTTCGAATAATGCCCGCTCCGTCAATCGCCGCCGCGTCCTCAATATCTCGAGGAATTCCCATGAAGAATTGCCGCAAGAGAAAGATGAAAAAGGGACTTCCAAAATACGACGGAACAATGAGCGGAAGAAAGCTGTTCACCCAGCCTAGCTTGGTAAAGATCGCATACTGCGGGATCATCGTAACAGCAAAAGGCAACATCATCGTCGCCAAGACCAGATAAAACAGCGGTGTCTTCCAGCGTGACTCCAGACGAGCGAAGGCGTACGCGATGAAAATGTTAGAAATGAGGGTGCCAATGAGCACAAAGATTACGATGGTGGCCGTGTTGAGAAAGAACCGAGCAAACGGCACGAAGGTCAGAGCCTTAGGATAATTTCCCCATTCGATCGGATGGGGAATCCATTGCGGAGGAAATTGAAAGACTTCGTATCCGGGTTTTAACGAGGCGGACACCATCCAAATCAGCGGCAACAGCATCAACAGACTAAATAATCCCAAAAGCACATAGACGCCCGCCATTTTGGCCCGTGCGCCCATTGCGTCGGCCTGGCGTCGTGATCGATGATCCGTCTGCATAACCCTCACTCTCCTTGGTAAAAGACCCATTTAGATGAACTTCCCATAATGACCATGGTCAGCAGTAACACAATAAAGAATAAGACCCAGGCCAACGCGGCGGCATAGCCCATATTGAGATATTTAAAGCCTTGGTCGAATAAGTAGTAGACGAAAAATAGCGTGGCATGCAGCGGTCCACCATCCGTCATCACAAAGGCTTGGGTAAAGACCTGAAATTGAGCAATCAGGGACAAGATAAGGTTGAAGAGAATCGTAGGGGTCAACATAGGCACCGTCACATGCCAGAATACTTTCGCATCGTTGGCACCATCTAAACTGGCAGCTTCCTTGAGCTCCAAAGGGATATTCTGCAGTCCCGCCAGAAAGATAATCATGGACCCACCCACACTCCATAGACTCATAAGAATGAGGGCAGGGAGCGCCCAAGTAGGGCTAGAAACCCAACCCGGCCCTTGTATCCCAAAATAACCCAAAAGGGAGTTGAGTAGTCCATACTGCGGCTGGAACACCCACATAAACACCTCGGCCACGGCCACCCCTGACACGACCGAAGGCAAATATAAAATGGTGCGGAAGATCGCGAGTCCGCGAACTTTTTGATTGAGCAAAATCGCTAAAAACAAGGCAAATCCCAGTCCTAAAGGCACGCTCACCACCGCGTAAATGGTGGTCACCTTGAGGGCCTGCCAAAATAACGGGTCTTGCATCATTTGAGCATAATTCTGCCATCCGATAAATTGTGGAGGGTTGAGTAGATTCCAATTGGTCAGACTGAGATAACCGGAATAGACCATAGGCCCTAATACAAAGGCCAAAAACCCGAAAATCCATGGAGAAATAAAGAGCCAAAACAGTCGGGAACGCTGCTTTTTCAAGCTGACCGGTCGCCGCTTCAAAACGCGCGAAAGTTTAGTGTGAGCAATGATCATATGACTACGAAGCGGGCGAGCATCGCCCGCTTCTTCCTCCTTCGTTTCGACTTTTTAGTCGCAGGGCTATCCGCCGTACGTGCTCTTGAGCGCGGCGTCAATCTGATTGGTGGCAGTACGTACCAGGCTTGCGATATTAGAATGCGGCTTCAAGATCGCCGCTTCAATCATATTGGTCAGGGCCGGAGACACGTCTTTCGTCCAGTTTTGGGTTTTGGTGGGTTCCAGCGGAGCGATGTTGGGCTCCTGCTTGAAGTAGACTTTGAGTTGAGGCAACGTTTTTACGCTTTGTGCAATCCAGGGACCCTTTTCCGCATCCATGGCGAAAGCCTTGTCTTTGTACTGCCACCATGGCGACGCAAAGAAGGCGGCCAGTTCTTCAGCGGCCTTCAAATGCGGACTGCGCTTGTTGACTGCCCAGCCGGACCAAAACACGGTCGTAGCGGGTTTGCTCTTCGGAGTCAGTCGCGGCATGGGTGCCACCCCGAACTGGAAGTGAGGAATTTTTTGATAGGTGCTCAGCGACCAGGGTCCGGTCGGTTCCATGGCAACCCGCCCTGTTTCGAACAAATCGACGTGGGCATAGCCCGCCATTTGCGTGGGAGTTGGACTGATGTGATCTTGGCGATACATATTCAAGTAGTAGGTAATAGCCCTGATGGATGTGGGCGAATTAAGGTATCCGGAGGCCGTCTTGCCATTTGGACTCAGCACATGCCCTCCGAAGACCGCTTCAAACTCCTCTAATCCCGCGCGGAGCCAGGTTCCCGGAAGTTGCGCTCCATACTGTACCGTCTTTCCGTTTTTAACGACGGTCAGCTTCTTAGCGTCTTGAATAAACTGCGCCCAGGTCCATCCCGCCTTGGGCAAGGGCAGATG
>JAKAAL010000930.1 GCA_021802375.1 Bacillota bacterium
CAAGGCATGGAGGGCGTTTGGACCTAACGGGGCCCCTTCGGATTGAAAGTGAGCCAGGATGGCGTCGACCGGGTTGCCCGGCATCATTCTCGGAATCAAGAAGTTTACCGTCAGGGCTGCCCAGATGGATATCAGTAGGAAGCCGAGCCGATTGAGAAAGAACCGCATGGATGCCCTCG
The DNA here is from genome assembly GCA_021802375.1 of Bacillota bacterium. Next base: position 180 of record JAKAAL010000930.1, read on the forward strand.
CTTTCCAGAACCTGCGCCATCGTTCGCGCCCCTAAAGGCGCAAGCGAAGGCGCAGACACGCTGGTTTCGGATCGGATTAACGCAAGCGTAGATGCGAAAGAATTAATGCGGCTACGGGATAGTCGTAGCTGCTGCCTGCTGCATAGGGATTAGACGGGGTGGGCCAGCCCACGTAGTTCTTGTTACTCCATTCGTACCACCACACGGATTCCGTCAGGCCGATGACGGGCATATTCTTGGCGGCCAGACTTTCCATCTTGTTGGCCAATTGCTGCTCCTTGGCGCGGTTGTTAGTGATGCTAAAGGCGTTCAGGAGTTTATTCATGGCCGGACTGTGCCAACGCTCCCAGTTCCCTTGGGTCAGCACGGGTCCAAAGAGGCTTTGGTACATCGTATAGGGCGTGGGGCCAGCACCTGGGCCACCAATCATGAGTTGGAACTTGCCGCTAAGTTCCGATGAGTACGCCTGCGAGCCCGTGACCAGGTTGACCGATGCGTTAATGCCGACCGCCTTGAGTTCACTGGCGATAATCGAAGCTTGGGCATCCCAGTCGGTGAGGCCGGAGATCACCGTGAGCGTAAACGACAAGGGCTTGCCCGCGGGTGAGACGAAAATGCCGGCCTTATTGCGCTTGAAGCCCGCCTTCGTGAGAATCTGAATGGACTTTTTGGGGTTATACTGATACTTCAAGTCGCTAGGTGGCAAATGATGGTCGATCCAGGCACGTTGATTGGCGTTTCTGGGTGCCAGCAAGGTGGGGTTGGCAGGGGGCTCATAGCCCGACTCGGCCAGCCTGTTCAGCTTGGGGCGATTAAGCGCGTCGCTGATCGCTTGCCGCACGGGAAGCTTAGCCAGCAATGGATTGGTGAGGTTGGGGTAAATGACGACGGGTCCAGCCGGTGGCAACCAGTAATGGTTGTACTTCGGATCGGCGGCCACGTAAAGTTTTTGAATGTTTGACTCGAAATAGGCACCCCACGCAATCTTGCCCGAAGCCATGGCCGGTTCTTGGGCCGTGTTGCTGGTGAACAAGGGCACATTCAGCTCCGGCACCTGAGGTCGTCCTCCCCAATATTTGGGGTTGGGAACTAGGGTCACGTCCTGCGAGTTGAAGGTGTGCAGGAGATATGGCCCTGAGATCACCGGATTGGGGTTGAGAAACTTTAAGGGGCTTCCCTTGAGTTTGCTCCAGATGGAGGCCGGCACAATCGGAGTTTTACCCAGCACGTACCACTGGAAGGGAACGTCGGCCTTCTTAAAGGTGAAGATGACCGTCAGTTTCCCAGCGGGCTTGACGGACGCCACCTTGGTCCAAATGCCGCTGGTGTCCATGGCCGGAAATCGCTTGAGCATGTTAAAGGTGAAGACGACGTCATGGGCGGTAAAGGGAGAACCATTGGACCACTTGACGTTTTTTCGCAGATGGACGGTTAAGACGGTATTGTGATTGGACCAGGCGAAGGAAGTGCCTAGCATGGGCTCCACTTTAGGGGCGACATCATTAAAGTAGAAAAGTGGTTCATACATTTCCCCTGTGACGCCCATTTGCGTGGTGGAAAAAGGGTTGAAGTTTCGCGTGTAGCTGGAATAGACGCCCCAGCCAAGTTCCAGGGCAGGGCCTTTGGCGGCGGCCATTGAGGGAATGCTCAGCATTCCCGTCATGCCCAGGGCCGCGGCTACTGCCATGCCTGCGGTGGTAATGGTCTTAAGCTTCATCGGTTGAAATCCTCGCTTTCTTCGTGGGTTTGGCAACCACAAACGGCCTGTTAGACATGCACTGTGGCGACTCCGCTTGTCCAAAATGCGGTGCCCGTGCTGCCCCAGGCCACGTTTTTCGTCGCTCCTAAAAGATGAGCGTTCAACCAAATATGGTTTTTCTTCCGTGGCGGACGATGATCGTTAATAATGACATCGTGGCCCGTAATAGTTATAAGTCCGACTTTTGCATAAGTCAACCACAAATCGGTGGAAACTCCATCATCCCAGATGCGTTGAAAACGGCTCTGCGGCGAGAGAATGTTGAATGGAATGCAAGATATTGAGGGATGTTTCACGAAGGAGAGGTTCTGATTGACAGAGATGAACTCCGGTGCTTAAATGTGGTTGAACGTTCATGCAACGGGATATCTAGAAACCGAGGAAGCATCGTGAATCCAAAAGAGGAACCAGTCGAGCTGACTTTAGAGGACGTTGCGGCAATGGTGGGGGTATCGCGAACGACCGTATCCAACGTGATCAACGGTACGGGGCGCGTATCGGAGGCCACCAAAGCGCGGATTAGAACCGTTCTTCAAAGCACCGGTTTTACCCTCAATGCTTCCGCGCAAACGCTTCGCCGGAAAACATCCCGCTTGCTTTCAATTTTGATTCCCTTTTATGAGGGCCAAGAAACCTTCGTGAACGGCAATCCATTCTACTGGGAGTTCTTTGGCGGTCTAAAAAGCGCGACCAGCCGCGCGGGGTATCAGATACTGCTAGAATCGGTGAATCCCCTCGACGACTTAGTCTCAGCCATTCAGGCGCGCAATTTGGACGGCGTGGAAAACGAGGACTATCCCTTGATGCAAGGAATCTTTTTAATCATTGCGCTGGCCGTGTTACTGGCCAATTTCTTCGTAGAAATGGTGTATGGGTT
>JAKAAL010000931.1 GCA_021802375.1 Bacillota bacterium
CGATCTTCCGAACCGTACGTACACCTCTCGATGTATACGGCTCTCCATTTATTCCTCAGTGCACAGCATGAATCATGGCAAGACAAGCGTCGCAGACAATCATCGTTTTACGGTGACGTTTCCGCATGAGGTCCGCCCATGGGAGGTCCTCGGGCAGTTCGGCATGCGCCCGCACTTGATGCATAGTTACGGCCGCCGTCCGAGTCTCACAGAGTTCGCTGACGCCCGTTAAGAATCGTCGGACCGCCTCTTTTCGCCGGGGAGCCAGGTCTGAGGTGGGAAGAATGTCGACTATGCCGCATAGGGGTTTTTGGAGTCGCGCAGATCCCCCGTGATACCACGTTGACCGACGTGGGCCGGTCTTAGTGGCATAGTCCACGCCAAGCACGCCCTCCTTGGTGAATCGCGTCGTAATGCGACTTACGGAGAGGCGGAGCTTTCCAGCGAAGGTCTTGTACAGGCTGTATTCGAGGATATACGCAGATTTTTGCAGCACGGAGACATTGCGGGCTAGCCGATAGTAGTGGAGTGGATCCGTTATAATGAGTTTAAGGTGTGCGGTAGTATATGAGGAGGGGGAATCATGCCGTTTTTCGTCGGTGACTCGACCCAAGATAGTGCTACCCTGTATTTCACCACGTTTATATTGCTAAAATATTCGGCCGCAAGGACCCTTTCGGTATACCGTCAGTGGCGTGAGACTTTAGGTTGGTCCAGTGCGCTCGCTGAGACGTTACGTTTTTCGGTTGAGGACGTTGCGCATGCTAAAGATCAGGTAGAACGTGCTTTTAGATCGCTGAGGAATGATGATCTCGTGGTGCGCCGTGGTGGACACCTCTATCCTAAGCGGTTGCAAGATGTTCAAGACGGACCTGAATTTTTGTTCGTTCGCGGCGACGTTAGACTTCTCGATGAACCGATCGTATCTGTTGTGGGCACGAGACACCCGAGTTCCGAGGGCCGCGGAGGCGCAAAGGACCTTGCCCTTCGGTTAACGGAGCGCCATGTCGTTGTAGCTTCTGGCCTCGCTTACGGAATTGATGAGGCTGCCCATGAAGGAGCTCTCAGTGCGGGCCGGACCGTGGCCGTAATTGGGACGCCACTAAACAAGACATACCCGCGAGAACATCGAGTGTTGCAACAGCTTATTTCAGAAACCGGCGTTGTGGTTTCTCAATTTCTTCCAGGGCTGCCTGTCCAGCGTTGGAACTTTCCTATTCGAAACGCGACGATGAGCGGGCTATCCATTGCTACTGTAGTGGTCGAAGCAGGCGAAACAAGTGGGGCGCTTATTCAAGCTCGAGAATCCTTGAAGCAAGGTCGTTGCGTTTTTGTACCGCAAAAAGCTGTTGAGAATCCAAGCCTTCAATGGCCTAAGAATTATGTACATCACAAAGGTGCCAAGGCTTTTAGAGACGTAGACCATTTGATGCAGCAGTTGGAATCCGAGGATCTCATCAAGTCGATGAGCGACGTACGCCCGCGGAGTGTATTGACTTATGTTACTGGAATGCAATAACCCCCGTCTTATCGTGCTGGATCTCGATCAACTTGTCGATTGGGGCTTCTCAGACATCGAGCGCCTTATTCGGTCCTGTCCTAATACGACCGTCATGAGCATCAGCACTGCGCAGCAGAGTGGAAACTCCTATGTCCGACCCTTGGGTCGAACCATTGACTTGGCTATGACGGAGATTATGCTTTCCCGAGAGTTTAGACCGTGGGAGACAGTATTCATTACTGGCCGTTCAAAAGATGCGGCCCTAGTTGGTTCTCTGGGGGTCTCGACCATTTTGTGGGGCGATGCACCGGACTTAGAGCACAATCAGTTACCAGACTTTTTGGCTACATCTCACGGAGCGTTGAACGAATTTCTGTCAGGCGCCCATTTCGGTTATTTTGGCGAATTACTTGCACATGGTCGGGTGGGGAAGGGCCTCTTTCACATTTATGATCAGTCTCATATGTTACAGCCTAGTGTTTCTGCCCAAGTGATCGTTGGTGGTAGGTACTTCCCAACCGACGACCGACGTCACGGTATGCATCCATTAAGTCAAAAAATACTAAGGTCCAAAAGCGGAAAGCATCACGATGTGTTGGCTGACCTGATCAACCACTCTTTGCATGCGCTTAAGCGCATGCAAAGAGTGGACTTCGTAACTGCGGTTCCTGGTCAAGATGATAGCAATAGAGTCGGGAGCATTCTTGAACTGGCCTCTAGTCGGCACCCTGACTTATATACCGGTATAGGGGTTAAGTCTAAGATACTCACCCTTGCCCATCCGTATAAGTCGCAAAAGAAGTCCGGTGGTTGGAACAAGCGGGCGGTCAATGTCTCGGGTGCCTTCCGTATCTCAGATCACGTAACCGGGAACTGGGTTTTAATTGACGATATAATAACAAGCGGTGCCACGGTCATGGAGTGTGTAAAAGTTCTCAGAGATTCAGGTGCTGACAAGGTTGTGGTCGTGGAGTTTGGGGCCAGCCAGGACATAAAGCCACGTTCTGAAACCTCAATTGGCTGTTCGGTATGTGGGGCGTCCATGCAGTTGCGGTTTAATGGGAAAGACGGCACGACTCTTACATATGAGGTAGGACGCCAACAATTAAACCGCCGAAATATATTATAAAGCCTTTGAGTGCTTTTCAAGGGAACTCGTTGGAATAATACGAACTTGTGACGATTTACTAGAACCCGCCTGAGTCATCCCCAGTTTCCTCTCCGAAATAGTCGGAATATTCATCTCAAAGGAATTGGTGGCCTCCGTAGCGAAAGGAATTCTGTTCCCAAATTCTTTCGAGGAGGTCCAC
>JAKAAL010000932.1 GCA_021802375.1 Bacillota bacterium
AGCGGATTGCAGGACGCGCTGTTCCATGGCCGAAACCGGCCATGGATAGTTTTTGAAAATGTTTTGCCAGGTGAAGAAGATCGTGGCTATGCCGCGGCGCTTGGCAATTTGCGCCACTTCGGCACTAACTAAGCTATAATGCTCTTCGTCAATATGAATCAAATCGGGAGAGAACTCTTGGATTAGCTTGCTTAATCCTGGATATCGGTGAAAATGGTTTCGGCCATTGAACCATATAGGTCGGATATAAAGAGGATAGCTGGCATCCTCGGGCATGGGCTCGAAGGGCAGGCGATCCCAGCGGGGCGGGACCACCAAACCGACGGTCACGTCCGAGCTTTGATTGAGGTACCAGAGTTTGGTGCGATACGACCTGGTCACGTTGGCCTTAGATATCATCAGAACACGCATCAGGCAGTCACCAAGCTTTCGTATACCGCTTGATAGCGGACTGCCACCTTATCCCACGCTAATTCGCCGGCCCTGGTCTTGCCGACGGCCACCATCCGCTCCGCTAAGGCAGGGTTTTCTAGGACTTGGGTTAATGCGCTGACCCAGTCATCGACCTCGGTTGGCTTAACCAAAATCGCCGCGTTGGAAGCGACCTCGCGCACGGCCGGGTTATCTCCCGCCACCACGGCCGTGCCTGCCGCCATCGCCTGCGCAGGGGGCATGCCAAAGCCTTCATAAACGGACGGGTAGGCAAAAATATCGCAGGACTGATAAAGGGTTACCAAGTCCTCCCGGCTGAGCCACGGGGTCGCAACCACCTGATCGGAAATCCCAAGCTCATGGACCTGGCGTTGCAACGAGGCGATGCCATCCGCCCCCACTAAGACGAGTTCGCCCGCATGACGACGCAGTATCTCGCGAGCCGCCTGAATGAGGGTGCCCACGTTTTTTCTGACATCGTAGCCGCCCACATATAAGATCCGCGGGCGACGCTCAAGGCCCAGTTGACGGGCCACGTGTTGCCGTTGGTCTTCATCTGCCGCCAAAAAGTAGGCGGGGGCAATGCCGTTGGGAATAACGCTCACTCGACCGGCTAGGTCCGGCATGATGCTTTGGATGTCGGCCAGGGTGGCCTGGGAAATAGCCACCAGATGACTGGCTTGGCGCAAGTTCCTTCGCACTTGGGCAAAATAGGCGCGTTCCCGAGCGCGCGAGTGGTATTCGTCTAATCGGTAGGGGATGAGATCATGCACAGTGACCACCGAGGGAATCTGAAATCTCCTCGGTGGATGCGTCATATAGGGAATATGAATGAGATCGACGTCTTTCTCGATCGCGCGTCTGACGCCCCACCGCTCCCACCACAACTTCGCCCACGGTGAGCGCTTCGACTTAGCCTGAATGCCAAGACATGGACGATCCGGCAATAAAGCTTGTCCTCGATGGCCTACCCCAACCACACTCAAGCCAATCCGATTGAGACCCCACACTAGGCCTTCGGTGTACTCTTCTGTCCCCGTACGGCACTTGGCCATAATGGAGACATCCATAGCTATGTTCATGCGAGTTCCCTTCGGTCAGTATTTTGTTTATCATAGCTCATCCCTCTCGAGTCCGCACGCTTGACAAACGGCCCCGTTCGCTCTACGAAAAAAAAGCCCCATTTTAGGCAAATGATGAGGCGTCATTCAAAGCCTGAGGCCAGGCACCCGGAACCGGTTCCTTGCCCACCCCGGTGGCCTGGAAAGCGTTAATCTGCATGGCCACCTCGTCACAAGCTTGCAACTTTGGACAACTAAGGCAATCCTTCCACACCTTGCGCGGAAATTGAATTTTATCCACCACTTCAAACCCGCACTTGCGAAAAAATTCTTCCTGCAAAGTCAAGGATAGGACTTTCTCGATGCCAAGCCGGGCCGCTCGTTCGACAATCTCTTGCACTAACCGCCGTCCGACTCCAAGCCCCTTGGCCCGATCATCCACGGCCAGCGAACGCACCTCAGCCAAGTCACTCCAGAGCACATGCAAGGCAGCCACGCCCAGTAATTCCTGGCTGGCCTCCTCTTCAGCTAAAATGAAACTTTGTAGATTTTCGTATAAGGAATTTGGGCCACGCGGCAACAGGAGCCCACGCTGGGCATTTACTTGAATCAGACGATGAATGGCGTCTACGTCGCCAATAACCGCGCCCCGGATGCGCATCCCGGATCCCCTTTCGACACTTCCTTACGTATCATCATACCATGACTATTCATGCACAGCGCCTCATTTTCATGCAAATTTTGGCGGCATTGCCTAAAACCGTCTCCCGCCTTGTAGAAAGACCTAGAAACTCCGCGCAGCCGTCGTCTCCTCCTCCAAACCAGGCCCGACGCCGTCTGAACCATCCCTGAAATATCCGAATCTCTTTAGTCATTTTTGGTGTAAGATGAACAATGCTATCGGCAAGTTGCAGGTGCCAGGCCCTGGGCTCGGGCATTTGCCAACACGATGAAGTCGGTCGGACCACCGACCAATCCCCATCGAGGTGAGCTATGAATCCTAAGGAGATAATGCGTTCGTTTGTGCTCCACCGAAAATGGAGTTACTTGATCGCGATTGTGTCGATTGGTGTGGCCGAGTTTTTCCAGGTTCAGATCCCTCACGTGCTTGGACGGTTCATCAATCAACTGAAAGCAGGACACGCGACCGAGCACGTGGTGTTGAAATTTGCCCTGGAACTGGTCATTATTGCCGCGTGCTATGTGGTTGCCTTTGGCTTCGGGCAACTGAGAGTGGGACGCCTAGGTCGCACCTTGGAGTTTGAACTGCGCCAGACCTTGTTTGCCCACTGGGAGACCTTAAGTTCTCGCTACT
>JAKAAL010000027.1 GCA_021802375.1 Bacillota bacterium
AAAAGACTAGTTCCGTACATTATCTCACGTTTCCATTTACAGAGGGAGCTCGTCCGCTTTGGGCTAACCCAGAAGACGAAATCCGTCTGCGCTCGAAGATCCCGGTGGGACGATTCGGCACTGTCGAGGAGGTCGCCCGCGCCGCAAGTTATTTGGTTTCTTCCTACGCTGATTATATCAATGGGGAGGTCTTGGTCATGGATGGCGGCGAATGGCTAGGGAAAGGATTAGATAGTTAAATGGGCCTCCTTTCCGGTAAAGTCGCTTTGGTAACCGGGAGTTCTCGGGGTATCGGCCGCGCTACCGTCGAGATGTTTTCCCAAGAAGGCGCCACCGTCATCATTCACTACCACAAGTCCGAGGAGTTAGCTCATCAGGCAGTATCCCACATTCGCAGCCAAGGTGGTCAGGCGCAGGCCATCTGTGCCGATTTTGAGGATCCGGCTGCCATCGACAGCTTGTTCGACGAAATTCAGTCGAGTTTTGGTGGCCTTGATATCTTTATGGCCAACGCTGCAGCGACGGCTTTTAAAAAGATTCTGGACTTGAAGCCCTACCATGTAAACCGAACTTTTCAACTCACTTTTGATGGTTTGGTGCATGCCGTGCAGCGCGCAGTGCCACTGATGGAAGGGCGCAACTCCGCAAGAATCATTACCGTGTCGGGTCACGGCACCCCATTTACTCTGCCCGGTTATGCCACGATTGGTGCGGCCAAGGGCGCGGTTGAAACTTTTACCCGGTATTTGGCCTACGAGCTAGGACCCAAAGGCATCACCTGCAACGGGATTGCACCTGGTGTCATAGATACCGATTCCGCCCGTTATTACATGGGGGAACGCTATCCTGCTTTCGATCGGGAAGTCCGTGAGCAAACGCCGCTGGGCCGTGTGGGACATCCCGAGGACGTAGCACGGGTTGCCCTGTTTTTGGCTTCCCATTTGGCAGATTTTGTGACCGGCCAAATATTGCGCGTCGACGGAGGGCTCACCCTGACATCCGGGCCCTTCGAAAACATGAAGACAAGAAATTAAGCGTTGCCTAAGGCGGTGATTAACCTGAGTCATATCTTAATTACCGGAGGTTCCCGAGGAATCGGACTAGCTACAGCCGAGGCTTTCTTAACGCAAGGTCATCAGGTTACCATATGGGCACTGCACCCCGAAAGCGTAGAGAGCGGCATGGCCCACCTTTCAACCTATCAAGACCTGGTTAGAGGGATGGCCATTGATGTCGGTGACTACCGGGCGGTGGCTACGGCTAGTGAAAAACTGGCGTCGAAAAATCCAGTAGACGTCTTGGTTAATAATGCGGGATGGACACTCACCCAACCTTTTTTAAGCGAATCCCCCGATTACTGGGATCGCATCATGGCGACAAATTTTTGGGGACCCGTATATTTGTGCCATGCATTGCTACCTCATATGGCAAAGCGCAACTCCGGCGTCATTATCAACGTGGTCTCCGACGCGGCGCGGGTAGGCATGGCCGGGGAGTCCGTCTATGCCGCAGCAAAAGGCGGTGTCATCTCCTTAACCAAATCGCTGGCCCAAGAGATGGCACGCTACAAAATCCGGGTCAACGCGGTTTCCCCCGGCCCCATAGCCACTGGCATGCTCGATGAAAATGCCGCCACAGAAAGTGCCCAACATTTAATCGGAAAAATGGTGCAAAAAATTCCGCTACGCCGGCTAGGGCAACCCCAAGAAGTCGCGGCCGTGGTGGTGTTCTTAACCAGCGATGCGGCTCAGTATATCACCGGCCAAGTCCTATCCGTTTCCGGTGGTTTGACCATGATTTAGATACCGCGTGACCCGATCTGCAAAACGGGACAGCCACATCGGCTCCGGAACCCCGCTTAAATGTAGTGCGGCTACCGTGCGCTCGGGCCAAATAACCGAAGCCACTTGAACCTCAACCAGCCGATGCTCCCGAATCTGATTTGAGACCATGGATTTCGGGAGCACGGCGACCCCCTTAGATTGGGCAGCCAGCACCTGGGCCGACTCCAAAGCATCGACGTGGAATTTATAAACGGGCATCCAGCCGGATTGGGCCAGTGCGCGATTGACACTTAGCCCATGCCCCAGTTGTTGGCTAAATCCGATCCATGGCCATAATTCCATCGCATCGGGTAAGTGATTCACCAACGCCGGACTAGCGACCGCCATCAAGGGATCGTATCCCAAAATGCGCATATTCATCCCAGCCAACCCATGATCGGTCCGTATCATACCCGCTTCAACATGTCCTTGACGCACTAATCGTACAATATCCTCCGAAGTACCGGTAACGACTTGCCACTGATCGACTCCGCTATGGTCGGGAAGAAACTGTTCCGCCCATCCGGAAAAAATTCGCGCGATCCCTATACTCCGCACAGTTCCCAAATCCTGACCGATAACCGATTGGGCTTTCGCCAAGTGGTGAAGCGCGGCTTTCAAATGGGGCATGGATCGTGCCAAACGGTCGGAGATCCGCAATTGCCGCCTGACCGTTTGGGTCACCGGGTACCCCAAGCGATTCGATAAACGTGTCAATCGATGCGATAGGGCAGAAGGTGACAGGCCCACCTGGATCCCCACTTGGGACAAACTGGCGCCGTCGGCCAACATCACCACAATGGCCAAATCTAGCATATCGAGCTGTGGAATATCTCTTGTCATTGCACACCCTGCATCTTACTCTTGCAAAATCGACATCTTTTCTCTCGTATTGTACCGTATTATCGAACCAAGATCGTGATAGGAGGGTGTACCCAATGCCATTATCAGACTCAAAAATCACAAGTTACTTCGGACGCTACCATGCTGCGTACCGAACCAGTGACCATCACGCGCACGGTAGTGACCTTACGCGCCTCATTAATTGCCTTGAACTTCAACCGAACAGTGTGGTTTTTGATGCCGCCTGTGGCACCGGACATACCGCTCTCGCCTTGGCATCTCGAGGACACCAAGTAATCGGGATGGACATGACACCAGAAATGGTGCAGGATGCCCAAGACCTGGCGGAGAAACGCGGGCTCTCAATCTCCTGGCTTATCGGAAACGTCGAGCAATTGCCGTGGGAACCCCAAACATTTGACGCCATCACCTGCCGACGTGCGGCGCACCATTTTCAGAATCTCCCGTTATTTCTTCGCGAGGCGCATCGTGTCTTGAAACCCGGCGGAGTTTTGGGTATTTCCGATATGACCGCACCATCCTCGGCAATAGATTGGCTCAATCAATTGGAGAAACTGCGGGATCCTTCGCACCACGCGGCACGGTCTGCCAATGAATGGTGTGCTCTGCTCGGGAAAGCCGGTTATGATTTGGAATATCTCCAAGTGTCGGTGGAACCCATGACCCCAACCGAGTGGCTGTCTCCCGTCTCGGCAGAATCGCCGGAAGGCAGCCAAGCACTGACGTTTATCGACGGCCATGCTCCCGCCAGTATCCTAGCCTCGGGGCAGTTGTTGAAGTACCGGTTGGTCGTAACCGGAGTAAAAATCTAGACCATAAACCGCGACGGCAAGGGTGGACCCAAAGGGATATTTCGTGCTAGCAGTAATTGCCGCAGTTGCTCCAAGTCGTTACGATATCCATCAACTGCCGTTTTTCGGTAAATCAGGTAGGCCGGATGCGCCAAAGGAAAGATGGGAACTGTTGAGGGATAAAATTTGCCACGAAACTGAGCAAAATCCGCTTCACCCGTCACCGAAAGAAAAGCGGTACGTCCCAAGGTCACCATGATCTCCGGCTGAACGTGCCTGAGATCGTGCTCCAGCCAAGGTCGGCATGCCGCAATTTCTAATGGATGCGGGGCCCGATTTTTGGAGCCGGTATCGGTAGGCCGACAACGTACCGCGTTATTCAGCCAAATGGCGTCGCGTGTTAACCCAAGATGCGCCAAAATTTCGTCAAATATTTTCCCGGCGCTGCCGGAGAAACCGACGCCAATGCGATCCTCTTGTTTTCCCGGGGCTTCTGCGGTAAACATGATGCGGGCATGGTCGGATCCAGTGCCGGGCACGACCTGGGTACGGGTTTGAGCCAACCCGCATTGGTCGCACTTTCTAAGCTCCTGCATGATTTGACCTTGCCTGACAGCGCGGGCAAACCCCTTTATAGGTCACTATCACATCTTCAACCTTCCATCCGGTGTCAACCAAATCCTCACAACCTGGCGCCGTGGCAGCCGGTACATCGTCCATTCTTTGACACTTGGTACACCATAAATGGTGATGCGCCTCGGTACGCAAATCAAACCGCCGTCGCCCCTCCACCTTAAAGCAACGAATCAAGCCCTGATTTTCTAATGTATCCAAGGTGTTATATACCGTAGCCAAACTCAGTGTAGGATAGCTTTCCATCACCAGCCGGGCCACCTCTTCCGCCGCCGGATGCGATAGCTGGCCAATGGCAACCAAAACTGCCATCCTTTGCGGCGTTGCCCTGAGTCCTTTATCATGCAACACCTTGGATACGCCAGTGGGATCCGACAAGTCCAACACGCGTCCCCTCCCTTACTCGCGAGATGCCAGCAAGTCGCCAATTAAAAGACTCACGGTTTCTGCGGGAACCTTTGTCTGATAGCTGTATCCCGGGTGGTTAATGCGTACCGCCGCCGAGTCCGGATGATCCATTAGCAAATTACGATCCGACTCTGTAAATGGAAACGTGAGATAATGTACGGAACTAGTCTTTTCTTCGGTAGATCGTCCCGCTTCCGCCACCGCGGGGAGCCGTTGATCGCCGATTTCCAGAACTACATGTTCCTCGACCCCGGAAAGTTGGCGCAGAATTGTCGGCATGTCGTCGGTTTGAGACAATTCGATAAGTAGCGTAGCCCCGATCGCGAGCCCAGGGGGCAAGAGATCGTTGTAGACTTCAATCTCTTCGCGGATTTTCTCAGCATCTTCGATGTGTTCGATCCGCATCATTTCTTGAACCTGAAATCGCATGGTGTCGGTGTTCTCGAACACCAGGGAAATTCTGGGCCCTATGGCCAATCGCCTCAGTTTCTTTAAATTAATGACACGCTGTCTAAATGCCGTGCGCGTGGTTTCATATTCTTGGTTCGACACGATATCTTCCATCGTTAACTGGCGCATACCATCCCTCCTGAATATTGTTAAATCTTGCAAAGACTGGATCTTCAATCATCAAGTCCGTAGGCTTCCCATAAAATTTGCACCGGATGCCGGGGTGGTCTGTCAGTGACCGTCTCAATCTGTAGGCCAGCCAAAGCGCAATCGGAGCAAGCCGCGGTATCGTGAGCCGAATGAAAGGCTTCCGTCAGTTTCTTGGCAACCTTCTGGGATTCATCATAATACTCGGCCTTGAGGCCCCATGTGCCATCAATTCCGGCGCATCGATCGACCACATTCACGGTAGTTCCCTCAATGCCGCTCAGCAAATCTGCCGCAGTTTTTTTCAACCCCTGTGCTTTGCTATGGCAAGACAAATGGTACGTAACGGTTTGAGGCGAAGATCGAAATTCGCGTTTGAGTTTGCCTGCTTTCATCAACCCCGCCAAGTATTCCGTGATATCAAGCGTCGCCGCGGCAACTTGCTTAGCTTCTTCGGTGCCCAAAAGGACCGGATACTCGTGTTTTAACACAAATGCACAGGTCGGCTGGAGGACTAATATTTTCTTACCTGCCTTCGCATAGTCAACTAGTTTGGTTACATTCTGCGCCGCTCGTTCCGTGGCTCCATCAATGTCTCCTCCATCCAGTGCTGGCATTCCGCAACAGCGCAAATCGGGCGGAACCGCTGCCGTTATCCCATTGTGTCCCAATACCTTCAGGGCCGCTTGCCCGATACCCGCTGCATGATATTCCACGGTACACGTGGTAAACACAGCGACGTCGACGGAAGCTGTCGTTGATTGATGTTTTTTTGCCCATTGGGAAAACCGCATCGAGGCAAACTTCGGCAGATGGCGACGATGGTCAATTCCCATCCGTTTTTCCATTTGCTTGCGCACAAATGGTTGCGTTAAACTCCAATTGGCCAGCGAAGGCATAGATGTCCCTAACCGTCCGGACCGCTCGGGATCCCCCAAAAATTTGTCGCTGCGACTCATACCGTGTTGACGGGTGCGTATCGCCTTGGATCGCAACATCAGGCGAGGAAAGTCGAGATCAAAGCGATGCGGCGGCACATATGGGCACTTCAGAAAACAAAGTTTACATTGGTAACACAGGTCAGCTACGTGGGCCATTTCTTCCACGGCTAGTGCCTCCACGACATCATCGTGCGACTCCACTGCTTCAAATAATACCGGGAACGACGGGCACAAGTTGTGGCATAATCGGCATCCGTTACACACATCGAACGCTAGCTTCATATCGGAAACGAGACGTGATTCGTCCCAATATTGAGACTCCCGAGGGTTGTAGTCCATAGGTTCCTCCTAAACGGAAGGGTAAAAGGGGCCACACGGCCCCTTTTAATTAGTCCTGGTCGAGGGTGTTCAATCCTTTGGTAAAGCGTCCGGCGTGGCTTTTTTCCGCACGGGCCAAAGTTTCGAACCACTCGGCAATTTCTTCAAATCCTTCTTCACGTGCCACTTTAGCAAACCCAGGATACATCTGCGTGTATTCGTATGTTTCGCCCTCAATAGCGCTCTTAAGATTTTGCTCCGTGGAACCCACAGGAACACCAGTCACTGGATCACCGACTTCTTCCAGAAACTCAAAGTGGCCAAAAGCATGACCGGTTTCACCATCGGCCACATCACGAAATAAGCCAGCGACGTCAGGCCGGCCCTCAATGTCCGCCTTTTGGGCGAAATACAGGTACCGGCGATTTGCTTGCGACTCTCCAGCAAATGCTTCTTTCAAGTTGGCATGTGTCTTGCTTTCTAATAATGCAGCCACTTAAACTCCTCCTTGTTCTTAAATAGTATATCCTCTAACTAATAATAATTCTAAATAAGTTTGTCAAAAAATGCAATATCATATAAGCATTGTGCCGAAGAATCTTCGCTAATGGGCGTCATGGTAGATTCATACGTCATAACCCATCCCTAAAGGTTCAATAGAAAGAAATACAGCACACCAAAAGCTAGACCCCAAAATGCCTTTGCTGTGCTGACGTCGTACCGGGCAACCATGACCTGATCAATTTTGATTTGGCGTGCCCATCCCTAAAAAGTTGCCCAATCGCCCGCGAATACGCTTCGCCATGGCCCGGTGAATCTTTTGGAACTCAATAGCTTGCGCAATATGTCTAGCCGACTGAGGCACCGGATGTGCATTTAACCAGGCCACTATCCTGTTCGCGAGGTCCTCGTCAACCACAGCGGCCACAGGTGACACAACAAAATCAATCATTTTGGGATACTTCTCAAGCAATTCGCCCCAATGATCTTCCACGACGTCCCACACCGCCCAGTGCGCATGGCGATTGGCTAGCGCTCTTCCAAGAGCAATGGCCCCGTCTTGCGTCCGCATGGAAGGCGACTGGTACAGTTCAAGGGTCCGTCTTACTAAATCCGGCTCAATAAAATCGGCCAGAGCATAAAGATAGCGTTTCTCGTCTTGCGGCGTTTCGGCAGCCCGAAACTGTCGATACATCCGCGACCACTCGGCCTCGCCCCCACAGGAGGCTACTACTTGCACTATGGGAGTCAAAAGTTCCGGAGACACGCTTGTCTGCTGCCAATGCGTCGACAATAGTTCCAAGGATTGCCTGCGCACCGTGCGATCAGCGCCATGGGTACCCAACAACTGAATCAGAATGGCCCGCAATCGTCGGTGCCGCACGTCTTCGTCAGGTGATGGTTCCCATGTCAATTCTTGAAACACGGGACCTGCAATCGTTTGAATTAGGTCTTGCAGCAATGACCGCTCATCGTCCTCAACAATGTCATCCAACAGTGCCACTTGGCGCGACACGGCACCCCACACATCGGGATCGCGTTCGTTCACTAGAGCACGCCATAGCGGCACGATATGACTTAATGGCGCCTCGTCAGCCACAATCGCTGCCCAGGCATCATCGGCCAAACTAAGCCGCTCTAACGGCGTCATCTCACCCAGCCGCTCCAGCAATGGGTGCCACAACGTGGCGCCATAGGTGACGCGATAAAATCCCCAAGCGCCTTGGTTGACCAACACTGATTCCGTGTCAGAGGGAACCGCTATGGACTTTGATTCCATTCCCAAAATGGTGCGGTAAGAGTCTCGGACACCTCCAGATCGCCAAATAGTCACGACGACAGGCACCTGCCAATGGAGATCGTTAACTTCTCCCTGATAGCGAAACCGATGCTGACTCAGTTGTATTTGGTGTCGATCCCGGTCCCACTCGACAAGCACCAGAGGATGCCCCGGTTGAAACACCCAACCGTCCATCATGGCGCGCACTGGTTCCCCTGAAGCAGATTCCAGCGCATCCCACAAATCCGACGTCTCGGTATTGCCATAGCGGTGAAGATCCAAGTACAGCCTGATCCCCTGCCGAAAAGTCTCAGGAGTCAAGTACTGTTCCAGCATTCTTAATACAGATCCGCCTTTTTGGTAGGTTAATACATCAAACATGCCCCACGCATCCAAAGGCGGACCCACCGGGTATTCGATGGGACGCGTTGAGGCCAACCCATCTACCTCCAAAGCATGCGTTCGACCATGGCCAAATGTAGTCCATACGTCCCATTCCGGGTGCAGCGCGTCAGTGGCCAATTCCTGCATAAAGGTGGCAAACGCCTCATTAAGCCAAATACCATTCCACCACCGCATGGTAACCAAATCGCCAAACCACATGTGCGCGGTTTCGTGAGCAATGGTGCTGACAACTTGCATCTGTTCCATCGGTGCAGATCGTTCCTTATCGATCAGCAACGCCTCTTCTCGATAGGTTACACATCCTAAATTTTCCATTGCCCCCGCCTCAAAGTCGGGAATCGCCACATGATCAATCTTGTCCGCAGGATAAGGAACGCCGAAATAATCTTGAAAAAATTGCAACGCGCCGGTCGCAGAGGTTCGCGCGATCTCGGTCAGTTCGCCAAACCCTGGCCGCGCCGCAATTCGCACTGGCACCGATCCCACCATATCCGGCGGTGTCAGTTCTAAAGGGCCAACTACTAAGGCCACCAAATAAGTGGACATCGGAATTGTCTCGGCGAACGTGACCCGCCGTTTTCCATCGGAACGTATTTCGCTATGTATTTCACGCGCGTTGGAAAGTGCCTTATCATTTGCATCAACCACTACAGTGATGGAAAATGTAGCCTTAAAGTCGAGTTCATCCCAGCAGGGAAATATCCGTCGGGCATCGGTAGCTTCACATTGAGTGGACAAAATCACTACGGGATTCCCGTCTCTCCCGGTGACCGCGGTACGGTAAAATCCACGAAGGTCCGTCGACAGCACCCCATCAAATTGTGTCGACACCGTGTAGCGTCCTGGATCGACCGTGCTTGGCCAATGTAAAGTAGCCTGCTCGTCCTCAGGTTGGTAAGACACCGTGCCTGACAGGATCTGCCCATTATCGTACGTCAGTGTTAAATCCGTTAATTGGAGATGTACCGCGTTAAGAATCATGTCTTGGATCGGAGACAGTACATCGACAACTATAGCACAAGAGCCATGAAACACTCCATGCTCGGCATCCGGAACGATTTCCAGCTGATATCGGCGCGGAACCACCATTCGTGGCAACCGATATGGGGGACGCTCATTCATTTCATCACTCCTTGAAAAAGTCCAATGGAACTTCGCGCCTGAACCAAAGAGTTCCTGATACCACGGGTTCAGCAGGTTATCGGCTTTAGTGTTATTCGCTGATCTTTTTCACATACCTCAACTCTGTTGTTGTTTAAAAATTTTCATCCAGGCGGCTAGAGCATTGCAAACCAAAGACGCATGCGTCTGTTTCCATCCAGTGGCCTCATTAGCAGAGATTTGGCACCGTTAGATTATTGCTCCCACTGGCGATATGAATGAAATTCTTTATTCAGTTCCCCTAGTCAATCCACCGTAAACACCAAAGCTTTGAGTAAGAGTCAAGGCAGGGGGGATTTTGGCCGCAACACTTCCCCCCTAGATGCAATTACTTCGAGAGTCTAATATGCTCTCACTAGTATCCTATATTGCCACCAAGAAAACCGACCCGATCGATATTGCAACCCTTAAATTCGGTAATAAACGGTAGTTTTAAAGGAGTCTTCTGTAAAAAGACGGCGAGCCTTGTCGGCCAACTCTTGATATTTAGGATCGCGTCGCAAGGATTGAGCAACCGTTTCTAATTGAGCCAAGTTATCGAAATCCATCGCTACTTGAAATGCTCCCGGGGTACCAAATGCCTGATAAAACACCTCTAAAGCCTTTCCGTGCGCTTGCACAAAGTATTCCTTCATTTCTTTGAACAACTGCATAGCCTCGTTTCCTTTGCCCGCAATGGTGCGAAACTCAACAACGTATCGATTCATCTCATCCTTCCTTTCTTTTCCGCATCTCACGCGTCAACAACCCCGGGCTGAAGGCCGGAGCTTGCGACTTCCCGGAAATGCAGACGAGGGCCGAAGCCGTCTCCTTCCTTAACATGGGGTCGCATCGTCGTCGCACCAGATCCTCCAGAACGAATAGGGTCTCTGCGCCGTGGCGGACAACGAGTGCCGTACTGACCTGGTGATTGACATCGGTCATCCAACGGCTTTCTCGTGGGTCCAAGCGTTTCAGCCACCGTCGGGCAAAGGGGGCGTGCCGCACTTTAACGGCGCGGCCGGGAAAAAAGGTCGTCTGTTCCGGCGAATCGTACGCCGTCAACAGGAAGTTGGTCCCGAAATCGAACCCGACGACCTGACGGATTTCTGCCCAATCGGCCGCGGTCTCGTCTTTCGTCCTCGGCAAGGCGCCATCGAAAAACGTCTCCATCCGGTGCCTAGCGAACAACACCGGCACGCGCCCCATGAGCGTATTGATGGAGAATTGCCCGGCCTTTAAGGAACAGGCACAGTTCCAGATAAGATCGAGGGCAGGCTTGGTGAACTGCACCCGAATCCACACACTATTATAGCGAGAAATCACGGTCTTAATCACCGATTGGGCCATTGGGGATCGCAAACCAAAATGGGTTCGCAAGGGGTGATAGGTGTCGTTGTGGAGGATGGCTTGCTGGAGACAGTGCGTGGCATCGCCGGGGTCGGACGCGCCTTTACACCCCTGGCGGTAGGGTTCAAGCGTTTCGACGAGCAGCACGCTACGCTCCAGGGTCGGATACAATGGGATTTTTGCCGTCAAGATAGGTTCCAACGCAGCCGCCTCCTAGGATTCACTAATGCTATCATATCACAATGCTAGTGAGGCCACAACGCGGAAGAGGGTTTCTCTCAGGCGGCTTCTCCCCGGCCTAAAGGCCGAGGTATCCGCCCGCTGTATTTTGATGAATCCGGTAAGGCCAAGTAGGCCATTACGTCAATAGCACGAATGACTCCCAGATCGTCAATTAGGAGCCCACCTTGCTCGATGTGAAGCTCAGCCCCGTCCAACAGTTCCGCATTGGTCAAAGCCCACATTAGAGTTTGCCCCGATTAAGCCGAAAAACGGGCTTCATAAAGCCCACTTCACGTCCTGCGTGGTTTTTGATGATTGGGTTAATCACGGGGGCCAAGGCCCGTATTTCTTGTTCGTTAAGCACTCCAATTTCGGCCAATAGGGCCGACACTAACGGGCCTATAGTTCGTGACATGCCATCTGCCATTTTTACCGCGATTCCCCACCCACGCTCTGGAATTCCCAAGCAAAACACGGCTTCGGCACCACCTTTTGACACCAAGCGGTGACCTGTGGCCTCAGCAAGAGTCACTTCCAGGCGCCCGGTGCCGGAAATCACTTCTGGATACGTACGTATTGCTTCCGAAATCAACATGGCGGAACCTTGAGACGAGACATCCAGACCCCTTGGATCCACCAGTCTAGCGTAGGCGTATGCCATGCGTTCTAAGGAAAGGTAAAACGTTGGCACCCCACAGCCGTCGATCCCGGTATATAGGGTTTGAGGAGACGCAATCCCGCACATCATGGCCACGTGTTCCAAAATGGTGCGTTGAACCGGATGGTCCCCCAATTGATATCCCGCCAATGGGGCGTGTAACATACGAGCCAGTGCCAGCATTCCCGTATGTTTTCCACTACAATTATTGTGAATCACCGACGGTGATACTCCTCCCGCCATCATCTGGTCCCGGGTACCCGCATGACTCGGAGGATGTATTCCACAAATTAAATCTTGAGGAGTAGCCTGAATTTTGGCGAGTAATCCTTCCACTAATTCCACGTGCTGATCCTCGCCTCCATGCGAAGCGCACGTAATGGCAATTTCCCGGGGGCTTAGTCCAAAAGTCTCCACGGCACCCGATTCCATTAACGGCATCGCCTGAAACGGTTTGGCCGATGACCGCCAAAATGTCTCGCGACTCGGATCTCCGAGCCAATAGTGGATTTGCCCTAGACTATCCACTACTGCCGCGTCGGCATAGGCTACGCTTTCAATTCTTTCCCCACGCCAGATTTCAATGGCACGCTGTGCCATACCGTTGCCCCCGTTCGCGATATTGCCGTGACGATTCAACAAAACCGGCAAAGAGATTTTGCGCCTCCTGACTATGCCCAACTAAATCTTCTGGATGCCACTGCACTCCAACCATAAATTCCTTATCGGGATTTTCAATGGCCTCGATAACGCCGTCTTCTGCTCGTGCCGTTACAATGTAGCCACGAGGAATTCGGGCAATAGCCTGATGATGAAACGAGTTCACCTCTACTATGCTTCCTCCCAGCAATTTCGCCACTTGGCTTTGTGGTTCTACTAACACTTTATGGGTTGGCTGTTGACGGTTTTCTGGCTGGCTGTGGAGCAATGGAGAATCAGGTATCACGCGAGGAATATCTTGGATCAGTGTCCCACCACCGGCCACTGCTAGTGCCTGGACCCCGCGACAAATCCCCAGCATCGGCATTGCCATGCGGTCTGCCGCACCAATAAAGGCCAGTTCCATCTCGTCCCGGGTTTTCGATACGCCCGAATAGTCGGTACCTTCATCCGCTGCTCCAAAACTTTCGGGATCAAAATCGCCACCCCCGGTAAGCAACAACCCGTCACAATACTCTAGGAGCTCTAGTGATTGGGATTCATTAGGCAATAAGATCGGCAACGCTCCCGCTCCCAAAACAGCGACTATATAGGTCTTTCGGATCCAGTCCCGAGGCGCCCCCGCGGCGTGTTCATCCCGTGACATCGATACTCCAATGAATGGCTTATCCAAGGTTATCCTGCCTTTCTCAACATCGTTAAATGTGATCACCAACCCACATTGCGGGCAAGTGTAAGTCCGCTAAAAGTCCCCCTTAACGAAAAGCGAGCCGCTTGGGGCTCACTCTACAATTCTGTCAAACCCAAGCTGATAATTATGGCTTGGTTGACCCGTGCCATCAAATCAGGACCTAGATGAGCGATACGCTCCTTAAGCCGCCGTTTGTCGAGGGTCCTGACTTGTTCCAACAAAATGACCGAGTCGCGATCCAATTGGGATTCGTCAGCCTTAATCTCCACATGAATCGGGAGTTTGGTCTTCAAAATCTGGGAAGTGACCGCGCAAACAATAGTAGTCGGGCTGTATCGATTACCAATGTCGTTTTGCAGAATTAGCACTGGCCGAATGCCTCCCTGCTCCGACCCCACCACAGGTGACAAATCCGCAAAAAAAATGTCGCCCCGGCGAACTACTACCTCTGCTCCTGCCACGACTACTCCCTAGAAAACGTCACAAGATCCCATGGTGCTTCAGCCATTGTTGCGTTTAGATGCCCCATCTCTTGATATCCTTGAATGAGTTCTTGTCGTAGCTGTTGCCTTCGTTGCTCAGCTAAATAAAATTCCACGCTTTCTCTAATAACCTCACTGCGCCGACGACCTTCGTCATC